>CALGTK010000231.1 GCA_937904325.1 uncultured Planctomyces sp. | reverse complement strand
CCGCGGGCGACTCATAACCCGTTTACCGGAAACGAGTTAAAAAGTCGGGATGACAGGATTTGAACCTGCGACCTCTGCGTCCCGAACGCAGCGCTCTACCAAGCTGAGCTACATCCCGCTGATGAGACCGTATTTTAGCGGTCCGATAACGCCGGTCAACGACGTTGGAGAAATCGTTTTGATGAGTCGCGGCCATCTGTGCTTCGTTTCGCATTTCGCTGATTTCATTAATGGACTATCAGGTTTGACCGCTGGTCTAATAGTTCATGGCGGTTGCTTTGAGGCAAGTTCCGGTCCGAGAGGGGCTTTGGTTGATCGACCGAATTAATAACACCGACGCGGAGCGGTCGTATTGTGGTAACAAAGTTTCCTGACATTCGGCAAGGAGCAAACATCCGTTGAAGCGGACGAGTACGAGGTCCGAACTGGCGATGGCAAATCTGCGTACGCGCCAGCGGCATACGGGCGGCTGCGAATGCATTGGCTTCGTACAAAGGTATTGCCGAACACTCGAAATGGAAGCAGGGTAAGGCTGGGGCGAAACTCAGGTCTGCGTCAGCTTCGGAGCACGATATGATTTCGATTGTCCCACGAGCTTTTTACTGTGCCGTCATGCGAGACCATGTGGTGCGATCGGCCGGCACGAAGGACACTCATCACGACGATCCGTCCTGTTTGTCGGCTTTTGGAAGAGTGATTGTCGATGCGATGAACAGGGCTCCGATCAGGATCAGCCATTCGACCACGGCGAGGATGTATGTCGTTTGCCCAATGTCAGAAAAATTGAAAAAGCTGACAGTACGGAAGACGACCAGGCAACTATGAATGAGGCAGCACAGTCTTAAAGATCCGACTGTGTCTTCTTTTCTCCGTAGCGGCCAGAGAAACGCGATTCCCAACGCTAGTTCCAGCCCGCCGTAAACGACGAAGTATTCAGACTGGCCGGAACCAGGCATGAGCTCAAAGCCGACCGATCTGGCCGTCGCATCCGGCTGTGCAGCACACCAGATGGCCAGAAATATATAGGCCGCTCCTACCACGGCAAGAAATGCTCGCGCCATGTGAATTCCTTTCGTCACAGATGAAAAGATGACGCAGGCTGCGGCTACATGAATTCTTTGTCGCTTTGCACGTTTTCATCAGTTGTCTGTGCAATTTTGATCGCGGCTTGAATCGATTTGGCAATCCAGTCCGATTCGCTGCCGTCCTCAACCTTGCCGGCTGTCAGGTAGCCGGCGTAAATGGTGGCTGCTGCCTGAACGACGATGCCTTCGCTGGGCTGCAGCGAGATAGATGGCTTACCCATTTGTGGCTCCTTGGCTGACTTCGCTGGAGTTTAAAGGGCGGAGCCTACCAGGAATTCCGCATTGTAATCCACCCTTATTGCGAGAATGTCAAACTGTTAGTCCTTCGTAAGTTCGCAGCGAATGCGTAGCAAGCTGATTTTTCTCGTAACTTTCTGGGTGCACTTTGAAACGGATCAACGTACGTTAAAGATGCAGAATTGCTTCATATGACCGGCGACTTTGGGCAATTTCGGGTTCAAGTGATAATGCGGTTTGTGTCGATGAGACTATTTGCGTAATACTTGGCCTAGGGGTCCTCGGCGACTGTTACCACCGCAACGGTGAAAGACACGATGCTCAGTAAACTGACCAGTGTTCTAACGATGACGGCTATGCTGCTGCATGCACTGCTTGGGTGCTGCACCCATCATGCTCATGGGTGTGAGCACGGATTATCTGTCGAAGAATGTCAGGCTGAGCACGTCGAGCATCATCTGAAAGCGGCTGAAGTTGCTCACGCCGGCCATTCGAACGAGGGGCACGCTGGCTGTTCGTCACACGGCAATGACGGCGACCATGAAAGCCGAGATGACGTTGATGGCATGCAGGTCACTGTGCACGAAGAGCATGATTCTTCGTCGCTCCCGCAAGACCCCTGCCAGCAGGATTGCGACGGTGGAGACTGCCGGTTTACGCAATCTCCGGAAGTAAAGACGCCGTCACAGGATGATGGTCGGCTTTGCTGCCCATCATCGTTAGCTTCCTTTTCAATGGCTGCGTCTTGCCGATTCGCTTTTGAGCATCTCACAAAGGAATCGGGACCGCCTCGTGCGCTGGCGACAGGCTGCTGTCGTCACATGACGCAGGTCTGGCGACTATAAGAGCACGCCTCTACTTACGTATTTCAGAGCTGTGTGTCAGATGGTTACCTCTGGTGCAACTTTGCATGCGTTTTCTGACGGGTGTTGCCGGGAAGGTTGTTGTGATGTTGCCTGGATTGGCGGTGCAACGACTCAACGCCGTACCGCCCTGGTGAGGCTGCTGGTCTGGCAACACGCACGCCTCATGTGTTGCTGAATCGTGACTTCGAATCCTCGTCCTTCGACCGTGGACATTCCCATGAAAATTCGCGTCCCAAAAACGTCACTGAAGGCGATCGGATGGCTTTTTGTCGTCGCCATCGTCGTTCCTGCATTTGTTTATCGCGGAGCCTGGTTTCCTGGCACGGAAGCGTGGGTCAAAAGTACGATCGGTGTCTACCGGCAGCCTGTTTCCGAGACGGGACACGGACATGGCAACTCCCCCGATGATTCAAGCGGACACGCTCATGGAAGTCATGCCGGTCACGATGAGGCATCTTCGCTCGAACTGTCTGATCAGGCGTTGAGGAATCTAGGACTGACTCCCGAGTTCATTCAGCCGGTAAAGCTTTCGACTTACCGACGCAGCATCACCGTACCAGCGCTCATAGTTGAACGACCTGGGAGAACCCGGCTGCAGGTGGCGACGCCGATGACTGGTGTGATCCGGCATGTCCATGCTGTCTCCGGCGAAGCGGTTAAACCCGGTGTCCTGTTATTTGAGATTCGTTTAACACATGAAGATCTGGTTTCTGCTCAAACAGATTTCCTTCAGACTCTTGGCGAGCTGGACGTTGAACGTCGCGAAATCATCAGACTGACTGAGGCGACGAAAACCGGAGCTGTCCCCCGTGTAAAACTGCTTGAACGCGAATACGCCAAAGACAAACTCGAAGCACTCCTAAGTGCTCAACGAGAAGCGTTGCGTTTGCACGGCCTCTCGACACAGCAGATCGATGAAATTGTGACTGAACGGCGGCTGCTTCGAGCATTAAAGGTGCTTGCTCCGAGCCCCGACGAACACTCTGAAAAAGAGCTGAAACTTGCCGAAAGGCCCGTTCAGCAGGCCGCGTTTCAGGCGAATGCCGGACAACCGAACCTGCTCGATGCCCCACCCCCGCTGGTGATTTCGGAATTACGAGTTCACAAAGGTCAGTCGGTCAATGCGGGCGAGACGCTATGCACGCTTTCCGACTACAGCCAGCTTTACATCGAAGGCCTGGCCTTTGAGCAGGACGCGGGGTCGATCGCCGCGGTGGCTCGTCGGAAGTGGACTGTGCGAGCGGTGTTCGAAGCACCGAACAATGAACGTCAAACGCTCGAAGATCTGTCGATCATCCGGTTGTCCAACGAAATCGATACGGATTCACGCACGCTGCATTTTTACGCGGGCCTTCCAAACGTCATTGAGAGTCTGCAGCCCACGGAAGACGGCAATTACTTTGTCGGCTGGCGTTATCGCCCGGGGCAACGACTGCAGTTAGCAGTGCCTATTGAAGAGTGGCCAAACGAAATTGTTCTGCCTGTCGAATCTGTGACGAAAGAGGGCGCCGAGTTCTACGTATTCCAGCAGAACGGCAGTCACTTTGACCGGATCGCGGTCCACGTTAAGTATCGCGACCAGTCTTCAGTAGTAATCGCCAATGACGGAGCGTTGTTTCCTGGTGACGTCGTCGCGTGGCGATGTGCTCACCAGATGCAGATGGCTCTGAAAAACAAATCCGGCGCAGGAGCTGATCCTCACGCCGGACATACTCATTAGAAAGGGCGCGAAATGCTTAACGCAATTATTCGATGCGCCCTTCAGCAGCGACTGCTTACCGTTGCCGTTGCCGTCTTCCTGCTCGGCTACGGAAGCTGGCAGGCATTGCGGATGGAGATCGACGTCTTTCCGGATCTGAACCGTCCACGCGTCGTAATTATGACCGAAGCGCCTGGACTTGCCCCTGAAGAAGTCGAGACTTTGATCACGTTTCCGGTCGAGACGGCAATGAATGGCGCGAACGGTGTGCAGGCTGTTCGTAGCTCGTCTGGAATTGGCATTTCGGTGATCTACGTCGAATTCGACTGGGGAACCGATATCTACACGGATCGCCAGATCGTGATGGAACGTCTGCAGCTTGTGCAGGATCGATTGCCGGCAGGAATCAAACCAACGTTGGCACCGATTTCGTCGATCATGGGACAGATCCTGATGCTTGGAATGTGGCGAGATGATTCGCCCGTCGAGAGCTCAGACGAGACAAACACGGCCAAAGAATCGATGGAATTACGGACGCTTGCGGATTGGGTCGTTCGGCAACGACTGCTCACCATCCCAGGTGTCTCGCAGGTCTTCACGATGGGTGGCGGTCGCAAACAGTTTCAAGTGCTGGTTGATCCGGATCTGATGCTCCGGTACGGCGTGACCCTGCATCAGGTGAAGCAAGCCGTCGTGAGCAGCAACGTCAATACGACGGGCGGCTACCTCGATGAACGAGGACCGAACGAGTTGCTGGTGCGAGCGTTGGGAAGAATTCAGAGTGTCGATGATCTTAAGAAAGTTGTTATTACGATACGGGATGGCCGGCCGGTTGCTTTGACACAGATTGCCAGAGTCGTTGAAGGACCTCAGGTTAAGCGTGGAGACAGTTCCGCGTTCGTGCGAGTCGGCGGCCACGAATCGGAGACTGCATTTTCCGGTGGACCGGCGGTCGTTCTCACCATCAACAAGCAGCCCGGGGCAGACACTCGCGCGATTACCGACAATATTCTTGAGGCTGTCGACGAGCTGGCTGATTCGTTGCCCGATGATATTCGAATCGTACCGGTGTACTCGCAGAAGTCGTTTATTGACCGGGCCATTGAAAATGTTGTCGAGGCGCTTTGTGACGGCGGTTTACTGGTGGTTGTGATCCTGTTTCTGTTCCTGATGAACTTCCGAACGACCTTCATCACGCTGACAGCGATTCCCCTTTCGCTTGTGATGACCGCGGCGGTGTTTGCGTTCTTTGGGCTTTCCATCAACACAATGACGTTGGGTGGGCTGGCCGTTGCAATCGGCGAGCTGGTCGATGATGCAATTGTCGACGTCGAAAATATTTTTCGACGGCTCAAGGAGAATCGCTTACTCGGGGATCCGAAACACACTTTGCTGGTGGTTTTTCAGGCGAGTACCGAAATTCGAAACTCAATCGTCTTCGGAACGATGATCGTGATTCTGGTCTTCATTCCACTGTTTGCTTTGACCGGGATGGAAGGGCGTCTGTTCGCTCCGCTCGGCGTTGCCTACATCGTATCCATTCTTTCTTCGCTGGTGGTATCGCTGACCGTCACGCCTGTGCTTTGCTACTGGTTGCTCGGGAAGAGCGGGGAGCCAGACGGAGAAAGACACGACGCAGACGCTGAACCGAAAGATATGGACTCGTTCTTCCTCCGTGGTTTGAAGTTCGTCGGTGACAAAGTCATTCGCTTCAGTCTGGCATTTCCACAGCTGAATCTGATCGTGACCATGCTGGCTGTAGCGATGGCCGGACTGTTTGTCGTCAACCTTGAACGTGACTTTCTGCCGCCGTTTAATGAAGGTTCGATCCAACTGAACGTTGTACTGCCGCCGGGGACCTCGCTGGCGACCTCGAATTCAATCAATCGAACTGTCGAGCAGCGCCTGCTTGAAATTTCAGACATAGATTCATTCGTGCGACGGACTGGGCGGGCTGAACTGGATGAGCACGCCGAAGGCGTCAACATGAGTGAGTACATCCTGGAGCTTGATCCCGGCTCGCCGCGCGGCCGTGAAACGCAGCTTGAAGAAATTCGCGAAGCGATGGCCGATATTCCTGGCATCGTCACCGCAGTCGAGCAACCGATTGCTCATCTGATTTCGCATATGCTGTCAGGAGTGAAAGCTCAGATCGGCATTAAAATTTACGGTGACGATCTGGACGTGCTGCGCCGCAAGGCCAGCGAGATGGAGGCTGTTATCGGCGAAGTTGCCGGCGTCAAGGATTTGCTCGTTGAGCCGCAGGTCATCATTCCACAGCTTCGGATTGAGCTGGAGCATGACAAACTCCTACTTAATGGCCTGACGGCTAATGATGTCAATGAGTTCATCGAAACAGCAATGAACGGTCAGGTCGTGTCGGAAGTACTGATAGGGCAGCGGCAGTTTGATCTGCTGGTACGACTCGACGAAGGCTACCGCGAAAATATTGATCTGTTGCGTCGGCTGACGATCGATCTGCCAGAGGGCGGCAAGATTCCGTTGGAATCTGTTGCGAAAATTTATGAATCTGGAGGCCCAAATACCGTCAACCGTGAGAACGTACGCCGGAGAATTGTCCTGCAGTGCAATGTCTCAGAGCGAGGCGTCGTCGATGTCGTTGAGGAAATTCAACAGGCCGTTGCGCCGGTTGTGGCATCGCTGGACGAAGGTTACTTCGTCGAATTCGGCGGCCAGTTTGAAAGTCAGCAGTCAGCAACTCGAATCATAGGTTTGTTGTTTGTTGTTTCAATGGGGGGAGTGTTTCTCGTTCTGTTTACGATGTTTCGCTCGATCAACCTGTCGCTGCAGGTCATGGCTGCGTTGCCGATGGCATTTATCGGTTCGGTGGTCGCGCTGGTACTGACTGGGCAGACGCTGACAGTCGCCAGCATGGTCGGCTTCATTTCGCTGGCGGGAATTGCATCGCGAAATGGAATTCTTCTGCTGAATCATTACCTGCACCTTGTCGAGCACGAAGGCGAGGACTGGACGAAGTCGATGATCGTTCGCGCCGGGCTTGAGCGACTGTCTCCAGTGTTGATGACTGCACTTACTTCCGGCATTGGTCTCGTTCCACTCGTATTAGCAGCGGGGGAACCAGGCAAAGAAATTCTCTATCCTGTTGCGACGGTCATTCTGGGAGGACTCATCAGTTCGACGTTGCTCGACTTCTTCGTGCATCCGGCGTTGTTCTGGTTGTTCGGTCGCAAAGAGGCCGAACGCGTTGTGAGCGGGAATCGGTCGGATGTGCTGCTGGAAGAATCAAGCAGCCACTCGGAGAACGTGGTTCAAAAAACCAAGACCGCGATGGCGTGATTGTCCCGGTTGATTAAGACAACATTTCTCGAAGTATTCGGAGACTGAAATGAAGGATTTCCTGAAGGCAACATTGGCCATCATGACAGTCGGCATATTTATTCTCTCGGGCTGTGCTGAACCATCAGGTGACGACCAGTTCAGCGAAGTCTCAGAACATGACAACGAACAACCTGATGAAGATCCACATGCCGGACATGCTCATCCGAGTCACGGTCCTCACGGTGGTGATTTGATTGAGCTTGGTAATGAGGAGTACCACGCCGAGTTGGTCCATCCCCACGTTCACCATGACGACGCTCACCACGACGACAGGCCAGAACAAGCGAACGACGACGACGATGGCGAAGAGCACCACAAAGGTGAACATGACAACGATGCAGAAGGGCATCACGAAGACGGCGATCATGCTCATGCGGCGCATGAGCATGCCGGGATCACGATCTACATTCTGGACGGCGCCGTCAAAAATCAGGTACCGATCGAAGCGGCTGAAATTACACTCAACCTGACACATGATGGCAAGCCAGTGCAGTATAAACTGGCGGCAAATTCGGATTCAGGCGACGCGGAAGGAAAGTCGTCTCGTTTTTCCTCCTCAGAAAAGGGCCTGCTTGAACTCTTTCAGCAAGCCGCGCACGTTGAGGGGACACTTGTGCTGAGTATTGGTGGGAAGTCATATCGTGGGAGCCTCGCCCATGATCACGCTGGCGGTGACGAGCATGGACATGGCGAGCATGCTCATTAACGGGCACACCCGACACAAGCTCCTGTCTGCAGTGGCATGTGACTCCGTCATGTCAGTCTTGCTGAGGCTTTCCGCACGGAGCGTGGAACCACGCGATGGGAAGTCTTTTCGGGATACGACTGGCAACCATCTGACGATGACTTGAGTCAAAACAGGCAGGTTTGGCGACCCATTCGCAAAAAGTACGATTAAGTCAGCTCGACAGTGTGCAGATATCGGTCGTGTGTTGGAGTTGCGGTCGGATTTCGTCGATAGCCGATGTGTCTGAACATGGATGCAAGGGCTTATGAAACACGCTGTCTGCTTCATTCTGTTGGCCACTTCCTGTGTGGTTGGGTGCGCGCAGCGGCGACACGGAGTTCGGGCTGTTTCACACGGTGAACCTCATTTGCAGATCAATGTTCATCGGTCTGAGGATTCACGGTCTGAGGGCCTCTCGACGACAGCGTCTGACGAATTTCACGCTGCCGACTCTTCGCTTGTAACTGCCGTAGTTGCACAGCCAGAGTCTGTTATCAAATGCTCGGATGGGAAGTCGTCCGGCTGGCAGTCGACCGCCAGCCTGCAAGCAGCAAAGAATCGCGAACGGCAAGGCTCAGTCAGGCAGGCTGAACATCGTGAACTCGCGTTTGCCGAGACTGTTCCGCCTGACCCTCTTCTACCAGCACGTGGCCTTCAGGCAACGAAGCTTGACTCTCTGGAGCAACTCGCGCTCGCTACGAATCCCACGCTGGCAGAATTGCAGGCCGACGTTGATGCCGCGAAGGGGCGTTGGTTGCAGGTTGGTCTGAAGCCGAATCCAGTCGCCTTGCTTTCGATACAGGAGATTGGAAACGAACGTTCGGCGGGGCAGTATGGGGTTCAGATCAGACAGGAGTTTGTGATGGCCAGCAAACTCGATCTGAACCGAAACGCTGCTGTCTGGAGAGTTAAGCAGGTTGAGCAGCAACTGGCAGCTCAGCGACTGCGTGTGCTGACTGACGTCCGAAGAGTTTTTTATGCCGCCCTCGTGGCTCAGGAACGGCTTGTTGTTGCCAACGCACTGCAAGGCATCGCTCAGGAGTCGGTTGAGAAAGCGAAGGAACTGATCAAGTTTCAGGAACCAGCGACAGTGCTGACTCAGGCTGAAATTGAAGCCGAACTTGCGGCCGTGCTCGTCGACAATTTCACGACGCAGCAGGAAGCTCACTGGCGGCGACTGGCTGCTGTCGTCGGCGTGCCGGACCTGCCTTTGCAACAGGTGGATGGCCAGCTTTCGACGGATGCTCCGAAAGTCGTCTGGGAACAGACTGTCGAACGGGTCCGACGTGAGAGTCCAGAGATCGCCGCCGCCGCTGCCGAGGTTGAACGATCTCGATGGGCATTGCATCGAGCGGATGTTGAGTCGACACCAAATGTCACGCTCCAGACCGGCGTCTTCTACGACGATTTGTCGAGTGACCCATTCTCGATGCTGCAGATGTCGATGCCGCTGCCGATCAACGATTGGAATCAGGGTGGCATCGCCGAGGCCCAGGCCAAAGTCATCGCTGCTGAGCAGTTCGTGCAACGAGTCGAGCTGAGTCTTCAGCAGCGACTGGCTTCCGTCTATCAGCAGTACGAGCAGGCAAGAAAGCAGGCATTACGTTACGAGACGACGATCTTGCGAAAGGCGAGGAAGAACCTCGACCTGAATCGGCAAAGTTACGACAGCGGGCAGTCGTCGTACCTCGCGGTCCTGACAGCACAGCGATCGTACTCGCAGGCTCACCTGGCCTGGCTTAATTCGCTCGACCAGCTATGGTCCGCCACCGTGCAGATGGAAGGTTTGCTTCTGAGCGACAGCCTGCAATAGCAGTCCAGGTAATTTCGCCCGTTGCGCAACTGCGCGAAGGTCGTTCGGATCCACATTTGATCGCACGTGTTTGCGTTGTTAGTTCAGGTGGTGTCTATAGACGGTTGTCTCGGCTTCCAGTGAAGTTGTTAAAGTAGTGAAATCAATGACTTGTCGAGTTCAGGTAATCGACAAGTCATTTATTGGGGCCGCAGGTTTTGATTCGCAAGTCGGTGCAGAGTTCGAATGACCGCGTCGCGCACGGAAGCAACCGCCAGCCTCTGACCATCATTCCATTGACGACTTTTGAACCGCTTTCGGATTGACCATTATTTGAATAGTCTGTTCGAAGTCGTGAGTAAACTCCTCGGAGTTGCAGAGCAGGCTGTTTCTAATTCGGTTGCGGAGTGACGATCTGAGTGTTTTTAGCTTTTGTGTATCGAATGCGAGATTCGTGGCAAGGCGGACATAATCGTCGGCATCCGTCGCGACGAATTTTTCAAGGCCGGTTGTTTTCAGAATGCTTGCTCCCATGCGACTGCAGAATCGTCCGCCGGGGAGGGTGACGACGGGGACGCCCATCCATAATGCATCGCAGGTCGTCGTTCCGCCATTGTACGGAACGGTGTCCAGGGCGATGTCCATGCGAGAGTACTCGGCCATAAACGCCGACGATGGCACTGTCGGTGGCAGCGGGTCGATTCTCGCCGCGTTGACGCCGAAATTCGCGAATCTTCGTTGCGTCAGATCACGTGTCTCTTTGTCGGCAAGCGGGAGCGCTTTCAGGACAAGTCTGGAATCCGGCACAGCGTCCAGCACACGGCTCCACAGCCGTATCGTTGAATCGGTCAGCTTCGCGAGGTGGTTAAACGAACCGAAGGTGACGTATCCGTTCTTTTCAAACGGCGGCAGAGCAACGTCCGGTAAATCCGGTTGTGGTTGATAGCAAAGGAAGCAATTGCTGAGACGAGCGATGCGTTCATGCGAGTCGAACTGCTGTTCCATCGGGCAGAGATGATGGTCGGCGATCAGCCAATCGTTGGCAGGACGTTCAGTTTTTCCGGGATATCCAAGGTACGTTGCCTGGACTGGTGCCGGTTTTCCAGCGAGGACCATCGTCCGGTTCTTTGCCGTGTGTCCGCACAGATCGATCAGGATGTCCAGCTTGTCGGAACGGATCTGTTCTTCGAGTCTGGCATCGTTCCAGGAAGAGCACGCATGCCAGGTCAATTCGAGATTCCGCAGACGCTTCGTCAGTTCGTCGGTTGATACGTTGTCGGCATAGCAGATGACTTCAAATTTCTCTCGAGCATGATGCCTGAGAATCGGCTCGACAAAGTAACCAACAGGATGTTTCAACAGGTCTGGCGAAAGATAGCCGACGCGAATTTTCGAGTCAGCGTCCCGTGTTCGGAATGAGCATCGAACAGGATCGTCGTTTTGTATCGCCAGCTTGTGCAACTTCAGAGACAGTTCGCTGTGAATTCCAAGGATGTCAGCGTCGGACAGTGTGTCGCTGTAAAGAGATGAAAATATAGCGTTTCCGATCAACGTCGTGTCGTCGGTTTTCTTCGATAGTGCTTCGTCGAAGGCCGCTCGTGATTGTTTACAAAGGCCCTGCTGATGGAAGCTGTTGGCCAGAAGGCTGAAACCTTCGGGACGATCGGGACACAATCTCGCCAAACGTTCGCCAATCTGCATCGCTTCTGAGACGTGCCCAGTCGTTGACAGCATCAGCCCAAGCTTAAGGTTTGCACCCAGATCGTCCGGTGCTCGGTGCACTGCATCTCGAAAATGGCGAACGGCCTGTTCGTGACGATATTCCTTTTGACGCAACGTCCCAAGATTGATGTGTGGTTCAGGATTGTTCGGTTCGAGTTTCGCCAACTCGTTCCAGCAACGCACGGCTGTATCAACGTTACCCTGTTCATACTCAACAAGGCCGATCAGCGTGTAGGCGTTGCCGTAACTGGGCTGTATCGTGAGGATCTGCCTCGCTGTGTTTAAGGCCGTATCCGTTTCACCTGTTTCGTATCCCAGAATCGCCCGCTCATAAAGAAGCTCTACTGACTGATTTTCTGCACTGATTCCGTCGCTCAGCACAGCTAGAGTTTCAATGTAGCGTTTCTGTCTTCTCAGAAGTCGAGCCAGGTTGACTCGCGGTTTCGGATGCTGGCAATTCAGGGCGATGGCGCGTCGGTAAAGTTCAACAGCCGTCTCGTCGCTCCCGATGTCGCGGACAAGGTTGGCCAGGTTCAAGGCCGCAGGAAAAAACTTTGGCGCTACCTGCAGCGTGCGTTCAAACGTCTGTTGCGACTTGGCGAGCTGACCTGCTCGTTGCAGAGCATTCGCGTAGTTAAACCAAAGTTCGGGTTGCTGGTCACTCCGGGAAGTCAGCTCTTCATAGAGTGCTAGCCCGTCGTCAAACTTTCCAGTTCGGATCAGCGCCGAGGCAAGATTAGCAGCAACTGTCTGATCGCCCGGGTGACGTCTGCGAATCTGCTGGTACTCGACGATGGCTTCGTCAAATTTTCCCTGCCCATGCAGAGCCAGAGCTTTGTTCAAAGCATTCTGCGGAGCATCCATGCTGATTCGTTTCGTCTTATGCCATGATGTCGAGCACTGGTCGGCCGTTGGCGATGGGGAGCGGGCGGTTGAGGTTGTCATGAATTTCGGTAGCGGGGTCGATTCCGAGCAAGTGATAGACCGTTGCTGCCAGGTCGCCTGTTGTGACCGGGTCGCGATCCGGGAAGGCTCCGTGTCGGTCCGATCGTCCGTAGACGGCTCCGCCTTTCACTCCGCCGCCGGCCATCAACACAGTGTAGCATTTTGGCCAGTGGTCTCGGCTGATGTTCTTGTTGATTTTTGGAGTTCGACCGAACTCGCCCATCCACAGTACGAGGGTTTCGTCCAACAGTCCGCGTTCTTCGAGATCGTGGAGCAGAACGGGGAGCGTGTGATCGGTGATCGGGAGATGGTACGCTGGCAGAATTTCGAACATTCGGGTGTCGTCGAAACCGTGCGTGTCCCAGCCACCTGCGGTCTTGCTGCGTCCACCAATACTTCGAGCGAAGTAGTTAGTCACAAATTTAACGCCAGATTCAATGAGCCGACGGGACAACAAACAACCCTGTCCGTAAGTCGTGCGGCCGTAGGCCTCTCGAAGTGGCTCAGGTTCTTTCGTCAGGTCGAAGGCTTCTCGGACTGATTGAGAATTCAGCATGGCTAATGCACGTTGGTAGTAAGCATTGACGCCTTGGGCGGCGGCTGATTTATCAAGGTCACGGGCCTGTTGGTTGATCAGTTGCTGTAGACGTCGCCGGTCGCCTAAACGTTTGATGGACACGTCGGATGGCAGGCTGAGTTGTGACAGCCTGAAGTCGGGAGCGTTCGGGTCGTTCGGCACGAACAGGGGATCGTGGATGCGGCCAAGAAAACTCGCCCGTTGGCCCGGCGTCGTCGAACCGTCAGAAACAGTCCAGGGGTACGAGACGAATGTCGGCAGCCCATTTGTATTCGGAGCGACCGCGTCGACAACGGAACCGTATGCAGGAAACAGGTCCAGCGAATCCCGCAGTCGCTGATCGTCGATCGCTGGCTCAACGCCCGTCAGAGCTGTGTAGCCTGCTGAGTTGTGATTATTCATCGTGTGATGGACCGTGCGGATCTGCGCGATTCTGTCCATCACTTTGGCTGTCTCGGGCAAGTGCTCGCAAACGTGCATTCCCGGTACGGAAGTTGAAATCGGGTTGTACTTTGACCGATAGGCGTCGGGTGCATCCAATTTCATATCGAACGTGTCGACGTGACTTGGTCCTCCCCATTGAAAGAGAAAAATTACGGACTTCGCTCGAGTTTTCAGAGCACTTCCCGATGCTGACTTCTCCCTGGCTTCGAGTAGTTTCGGCAACGTCAGACCAAGTAACCCTGGCCCTCCCACGCGTAGAAGATCTCGACGATGGAACTCGGCGATGCTCGGCACTTGTTTTGAAGATTTCATAACGCGTCTCGATGAAGCTATCGAAGCAGGGGGTGTCTCAACACACCAATCAGTCTTAATTTTTGTGAAATCCTGGTGCGGCGAGACACACCCTGCACTCCGCTCAGATAGACCTCATCGTCGAAACAGAAACTCATTCGAATTGAGCACTGCCCAGGCGACGTCTTCAAGACCTCGTCTTGGGCTGTCCGAGTTCTTGATATGTCTATCGGCCGCCGCCAGTTCATCAGCAGAAGGTTTACGGTTTAAGGCTGACCAGTAAAGATCGGCAATCGTCTTTGCGAACGATTGGCTGTTTTGCTTTGCCCGCGAAATGCGGCCTTTGTCGCTACGGAGCAGTTCGTCGACAAGTTCTCCGCTAACCATTTCAAACGTTTGAGCCAGTGTCGTGCCGTTTGCCCTTTCGCACTCACAAGTCAGCAGTCTGCCCGGCTTGCCAAACAGCGCGAGGAACCTGTCACCAATTTCAGGTTTTGCGTAGCGGTGGTCGCCGTTTCGGACACCAGGTAACTGGACAGCCTTCACGCCAGCTTCCTGTCCTCCAAATTTGATCGGCAGGTCCAGCGTCTGGGCGATGGCGTCTAGCGTTTGCTCGGCAGTCAATCGGCGAGGAACGCTTCGTGAAAAGAGCATCTCGTCAGCAACGTTTGTTGTGTTGGGTGACGACGACAGTTGATAAACGTTCGAATTCATGATGATTCGCATCAGGTGTCTGACGTGGAAATTGCCTTTCACAAACGCTCCGGTCAATGCTTCTAATAGTTCAGGATTCACGGGCGGGTTGGTCGATCGGAAATCATCAATCGGATCAACAATTCCGTGCCCCATGATCTGATACCAGATTCTGTTGGCCTGGGCAGCCGCGAATTGCCCGTTGCCTGGTGAACTCGTCCAGTCAGCCAGACGTTGCAAACGGTCGCGTGTTTTTGCTTCAGACTTCTGACCCTCGTCAGTGGAATCGCTGTCTGTATCCGAATAGCTTCCGAGATAACGCAGACTCGCTGTTTTACCATTCGTCGGGTTCGTCACGTCGCCTTTGTCTTTGAGCAGGACGATCTGTTCGCCAACAAACTCGTTTTTATCGTTCTTGTCTTTCCGTTTATTTTCAATGATCTTGTAGTCGACTCGGCCAAAGAAATTCGACCATCCGTAATAATCATCCTGAGTCCACCGGTCGAACGGGTGGTTGTGACACTTCGCACATTGCAGCCGGATTCCCAGAAAGACCTGCGCTGCCGCTTCAGCACGAAGTTCCGGTTTCCTCAACGCTCGATAGAAGTTGGTTGGGGGAACTTTGTACGTACTGCCTCGCGCTTCGAGGATTTCTTTCGCGAGGTGATTCAGAGGTTTGTGTTTTGCGAACGAGTCACGGATCCAGGCGTGGAAAACTGCAACGCCTTTGCGGTCGAGTGTTTTTTCTTCAACTCTCAGAAGGTCTGCCCAGCGCAGAGCCTGCATGTCGACAAACTCGGGCGAGTCCAGCAGTGTGTCGATTAATTTCGCTCGTTTGTCAGACGCCGTTGAAGCGATGAACTGTTTGGCGTGTTCGGCGGTTGGCAACAATCCGGTCAGATCGAGATATGCCCGACGGAGGAAGACGGTGTCATCACACAAACCTGAAGGGTTGATCTTGAGACGCGTCAGTTGCTTGAAGACCAGCACGTCGACGAAGTTTGCAGGCTGCGGAAGTTCGCTGACGAAGTTCGGCAGCTCCGGAACAAACTCCAGTCGTATGGGAACCTGCTTGTTGAGATACCGAGCCGTCACTGTTGTCAGTCCGGAACGATCGGAATTGACAACACCGTCATCGGAAACTGAAACAAACGTCGCCGATGATTCGAAGACTGAAAGAGTCGTTACATCGCGAATTTGACCGTTGCTGAATTCGGCAGTTGCTCGAATTCTTGCGGATGTTTCCGGCGCGTAAACTGTGGCGTGCTGCGGCGTGACATTAAGAGCCACCAGTTTCGGAGCGTCATCAGAATCTGCCGCCATTCCAGTCGCAATCCAATCCAGAAGGATCCGGTACGCTTTAGTGTTTGTTCTGAATCGTCTCCCGCCTTCATGTGGGACATCCATGACAGGCTTTTGCAATAACAGGCTGGCTTCCGGTTGAACAAAATTTGTCCGCCGCGATCCTTCGTGCCGAGTCAGTGTCTCAAAGTCGAGATCCGGGCTCTGCCCACGCAGCGAAAGCTTCAGCCCGCCTTTGCCATTCGCATTCCCATGACACGTCCCCTGATTGCAGCCAGCCTTCGACAAGACCGCCATCACATCATTCCGAAACGAAGGCGCAGAAATCTTCGACGGCAAAACAGGATCATCGAATGCGTGTGCCGGTCGAGCGATGACGGGCGGCACGGAAAACCAAACGAAGATCAGCAGAATGGCGGAGAACGATTGCGACATTGCGGAGGGAGACCGAGGCGGGGCCAGAACAGTGTCCAGAGACATGCTTAGTCTACCCGATTTCGGTCGGTTTCGTGCAAGAGACTTGTGGCAGACTTGTGATCAACCGTTGCGGTTCCTGCAGGATGATTAGGTTGGAGCTGTTTTTCGAGTCTGTGTCCAGCTCTACGCCAACGTCTGGCAGAACCCGGTTCACCCGATGTCTGCTCAGTGGCTGGGTGTTGCTGTTCTGCTGCCTCGTTTCGGGATTGAAATTGCACTACACATTGATCAACGCGGAGTCTCCAGTAACGTACGCGGAGCCTTCCGAGTCATTGAAGATTGCTCCCCTGACAGCGACTGCCAGACCATGACCAACCGGGTTTACGACCAATGTTTAAACACGCGTTTAATCATCACGCAGGCTGGTCTGCAAATGCTGTGCGGGCTGCTAACGGCATGTCTGAGCGATGCTGACTGCCAGGCCGCTCCGAATGTGCTGTTTATTGTGGCGGACGATCTGAATTGCGCGATCGGCCCGTACGGTGACGTTAGCTCGAATAGAGAGACGGCAGTGACTCCGAATCTGGATCGACTGGCGGATCGGGGGGTAACTTTTGACCGGGCGTATTGTCAGCAGGCGGTTTGTAATCCGTCACGGTCTTCGTTTCTGACGGGGCTCAGGCCAGACACAGTTGGGGTGGATGATCTGCGGAAATCTTTTCGAGAGACGGCCCCGGGTGGTAGCACGCTGGTGACGCTGCCTGAGCATTTCAAAAATCACGGATACTTCTGCCAGAACATTGGAAAGCTGTTTCACAACATGGGCGAGACTCAGGATCGGCGTTCGTGGTCGATCGATGAGGTCCTGTTCAAGGGCACGCACGCGGATGACACAGTGTTTGCAAATACACCGTGGAGCGGCGACACAAAAAGGCCGTACAAGGCGGAGGTGACCGAGGCTCACGACGTTCCAGATACGGCGTATCGAGACGGGCAGATCGCGAATCTTGCCGCAGCAATGTTGCGGGACCATGCCGGAAGCGAGCAGCCATTCTTTCTGGCCGTCGGGTTCTGGCGACCGCATCTGCCATTTGTGGCTCCGAAGAAGTACTGGGATCTTTATCAGCCAGAGAGGATCCCAATGCCGAATCCAGCGACCGCGCCGAGCGACGTGCCTGAAATTGCGATGCACGCGTCACGCGAGATCAAAGGTTACGGAAAGACACCCAAAGATCGGCCGTTTACGGAAGACGAAATCCGACACTACCGCCATGGCTACTACGCATCAATCAGTTTCATGGATGCTCAAGTCGGGGAGATTCTCGATGCTCTTGACCAAAGCGGGCAGGCTGATGACACGATTGTAGTCTTCACGTCGGATCACGGCTTCCACATTGGCGAGCATTCGCTGTGGGGGAAGACTTCCAATTTCGAACTCGATGCGCGGGTGCCGCTGATTGTTGCCTCGCCAAAACACGAAAGTGGGCACGGCAGACGGTCATCCTCGCTGGTCGAACTTGTTGACCTTTACGCGACTCTGGCCGTGCTGGCGGAGCTCGACGATGACCTGCCAGAGACGCTTGAAGGCTCCAGCCAGGCAGCAGTCGTCGTCGATCCTGATAAGTCGGTTAAAGAGGTTGCGTTCACGCAGCATCAGCAGCCGTTCTATGGTAGCCGGGAAAACTGGGAAGCGTGGGGATACTCGGTTCGAACTGCTCGGTGGCGGTTTACTGAGTGGCGTTCGATCGCTGATGGCAGCGTGATCGCTCGCGAACTTTACGATCACGAAAATGACGGGAGGGAAACGAGAAACCTGGCCGACTCGCCAGTTCACACCAATGTGGGGGAACAACTCGCGATTCGATTGGCGAAGCAGTTTCCGATCAGGGTACGAAGTGTCGACACCCGGGAACGGTTTCTGGAACCTGGTCAGGATGTGGAGGCTTTTGCAAAGCAGGTTTCACCAGGCGATGTCGTCGTATTGAAAAATGGCTTATGGGAAAACTCCAACCTGAAGTTTGAACGGTTATCGGGAACGGCTGAAAAGCCCATCGTCATACGAGCCGAAACGCCAGGTCGGGTCGTTTTCACAGGAGCGACTGAGTTTCGAATTTCAGGGCAGTATATCACCGTGTCCGGACTTGTTTTTCGAAATACGAGTGGCGTAAGCGATGTGGTGCAGTTGCGAACTCACAGCGAGCGGCATGCACATCATTGCCGGATGACTGATTGCATTTTTGAGGAGACAGACGACTTTGACGCGAAGACCGAGTCGCGTTGGTTGTCTGTTTACGGCACGCACAACCGCATTGATCATTGCTACTTTGTGGGCAAGAAAAATGGTGGCCCGACTTTCGTTGTATGGTTGGGCGAGGAGCCTCAGTACCATCTGATCGACCATAACCATTTCGGGCCTCGGCCTGAGCTTGGTAAGAATGGCGGTGAGACGATTCGAATTGGAACCAGCGAGATTTCAGAACGGGACTCGCTAACGACAGTCGAGTACAACTACTTTCAGGCGTGTGACGGAGAAGCCGAGGCAATTTCGAATAAGTCATGTGGCAACGTTTACCGCTACAACGTTTTTGATGGGTGCTCAGGCACGTTGACGCTGCGGCACGGGCATCGTTGTTTCGTTGAAGGCAATGTTTTTCTCGGGAAAAAAAAACGTGGCACTGGAGGCGTGAGAATCATTGGGCAGTCGCACACAGTCATTAATAATTATTTCGAAGGTTTGCGAGGTGACGCTGAACGAGCGGCCATCTGCTTCATGAATGGCATTCCAGATTCGTCGTTAAATGGCTATGCGCCGGTTCACGATGCGACTGTTTCTCATAACACCTTTGTCGACTGCAAAGTATCGATTGAACTGGGTGTCGGAGCGGGACGGAAACAGTCGGCTGCTCCGACTGGCTGCCGAGTGACACACAACGCGTTTTTGCCGGGCAAGTGGCCGGTTTTCCGAGTGCACGAAAAAGTTGAATCATTCATTTGGAGCGGCAACCGGCGGCAAGTCGGCCAGGAGCGTGACGTGGATCGCGACCCTGTTAGATTGGAATCTGCAGATTTGAAATTTGTTCGCGCGACGGATGGGTTGCTCCGTCCATCTGATTCACACGCAATTGCAGTCGCTGTGCCATCACATGTGCTACATGATTTCGACGGCGCAGCCAGAGATGCAGCAGTGATGTGTGGGTGCGATGTTCCAGGTGGACCTTTCCTTGGTCGTCCCCGGGCGACGACGACAGGGCCATCGTGGATTCGTAATCAGCCGAATTAGCCTGTTGGTCAACAGATTAAGTCGGCAGCGGCGTGCGATATGTCGCTCCAGTGTTGCTGGAATATTCATAGATTGTTCATGCCGGAACATGGTTGCTTCGTTCGCTTGTGTGGCCGACTGTTTTCCAGCATCCGCTCGTCGTTTGGAATCACGGTGGCGAGGCGAGTGGCGAGGTGGCAGCAAGCGCAAGTGTGGAATTTCCTGGCTGACCGATCACGAGTTTACCGGCGCCAGTATTTCTTATCGCTCAACCAGCAAGGCCATTTTCCGGATCAGATTCATGGTTGTAAGACAGCAATCCGTTGGTTGCGGGCGAACGCCAGCCAGTACGGTTACGGCATCGACAGGATCGTCGTCTCCGGCTGCAGCGCAGGCGGTCAGCTGGCGGCTTTAGTCGACGCAGACGGTTTGCTAGATGAGCTTTTCCAAGAGAGCGTTGTGGATTTCGTCGCGGACGCGGCGGAAGCAGGCGAACTTTTCTTCTTCGGTGCCTTCGGCGTGGGCGGGGTCGTCGAAGGGCCAGTGCAGTCGTTCGACCTTGCCGGGGAATGTTGGGCAGTCGTGCTCGGCTCCTGAGCAGACGCTGATGATCAGGTCTGGCGGTGTGCCTTCTGGCGCGAGAAATTTGTTAATCGACTTGCTGCGGAAGTCGGAAATGTCGATGCCGAGTTCTGCCATCGCCTTGACAGAGTTGTCGTGAACATAACCGGCTGGTTTTGAACCGGCCGACAATGCTTCGAATCGATCGTCTGCGAGTTTGCGCAGCAGACCTTCAGCCATCTGGCTTCGACAGGAATTGCCTGTACAGAGAAAGAGAACTCGCTTTTTCTGATGATCCGTCATGAATCGTGGTCCTTATTGTCAATGCTCTATGCTGAGCTGCACGGAGCCATGAAGTTGATCTCGAATTATGGGGTGAGTCATGCTGTTCGGCCAGTCGTTGTCCGATCGATGGAATTCGTTGTGATGCCCGGTTATTCTCCGGGCCCGCTTTCGATCAGACAGTGATTTCACAGCATGTGGCTGCGTGATTGCTCCTCTGCGGGCTGCGCAGGAAACCGGGATTAGCCCATTATTCAGGACGAACTGAGTCAGGATGAATTGAGTCAGGGCCAACTGAGAACTGGCACGGTCGTTGCTTACTCTGCGAAGTATGACGGACTCGAAGGTGGTACTGGCCTTTCAGGGGCTCAATGAAGCAGCCTGTTCGTTTGTCTGAAGTTGGAAACGACGTAATTTCTGCGGTAATGACAGAATTCGAACGTCACTGTACTCAATGGTGCAGTTGGTCGAGTTCGTTTCATTCGGCAATGCGAACCTTGAATCTGCACTTTAAACGGGCAGTTGTGCCTTAGTCTTGGGCAAGGGGAAGAGACGCGGCCGAATTCGGATTTCAGGGAGCGCTCACTGTCTGGAGTTTTCCAGAGCTCCCGGTACAAGCCTGGTCTGATGATGGTTGGGAAGCGGTAAGGAAGCCGTCCGGTCGTCGTGGGGCTCGGATCGCGATAATAGAGAATATTTTTACGAATCGAATTTTGAACCGAATTCAGGAGTGACTTTCAAATGGCTAAATCAAAACTTGAGTACATCTGGCTCGACGGCTACCTCCCAACACAGAGTCTTCGCAGTAAGACTCGCGTCGAAAGCGACTTCAGCGGCAACCTCGAAGACTGCCCGATGTGGTGCTTCGACGGAAGTTCGACCGAACAGGCTGAAGGCGGAGCATCTGACTGTCTGCTGAAGCCGGTCGCGATCTTTCCGGATCCTGGACGTAAGAACTCTTACCTCGTTATGACAGAAGTTCTGAACGCAGACAGCACGCCGCACGTCTCAAACGGTCGAGCAACGATTGACGACGATGACGACGATTTCTGGTTCGGCTTTGAGCAGGAATACTTCCTCTGGGATCCACAGCACAATCTGCCACCAGGATTCCCACCAGGTGGATTTCCTCCTCCACAGGGGCCGTACTACTGTTCGGTTGGTGCCAGGAATGCTTACGGGCGACAGGTTGTCGAAGAGCATCTCGACACATGCCTCGAAGCTGGCATTAACGTTGAAGGTATCAATGGCGAAGTAGCAGCAGGTCAGTGGGAATTCCAGGTCTTTGCAAAAGGTGCAGGACGAGCCGGGGACGAAACCTGGGTTGCTCGATACCTCCTGGAGCGAATTGGCGAAGATTACGGACTGGCTATCAACTGGCACCCAAAGCCGCTTGGTCCAACCGACTGGAACGGTTCCGGCATGCACGCCAACTTCTCCAACGGTGCGATGCGGACTGGCGGCGAAGAAGCACTCTTTCACAAGATTTGCGAAGGTTTCGGTGGGGAAGTTCCTCGACATATCGGTGTCTACGGTGCTGACAACGAACAGCGTCTGACCGGTCTGCATGAAACACAGAGGATCGACGAGTTCAGCTACGGTGTGTCTGACCGCGGTGCATCCATCCGAATTCCGGTTGGAACCATCGAAGACGGCTGGAAAGGTCGCCTCGAAGATCGTCGACCAGCGTCGAACGCGGATCCTTACAAGGTGGCAGCAGCCATCGTTAAGACGACTAAAGCAGCTCTTGGCTAAGACGTCGGTTCCTGCGTGATCTGTTAAGCAAAGCATGAGAGCGGCCGCCTGATAATGTCAGGCGGCCCTTTTTATTCGCGTCGACTGGAGAACCAGCAGGCCTGGTGAAATCAGTCAGATGCAGCGAGTAGTTCGTGCCGGGTGGCGCGTAGATCGTCGATCATGTCCAGCATCGATTCGTAGCGGTCGCTGGGATCTTTCTCGATGGCCTTGAGAACGATTCGGTCGAGTGATTCCGGGATATTTCTGGCGGGAGCTTTTTTCAACATTGACGGCGGCGAGAAGTTAACAATGTTGTCAAAGGTGTGCCGGATGGTAGGGCCGCGAAATGGCTCGCTGAACGTCAGCATCTCATACATCAACACTCCGAAGCTGAAGATGTCGGTTCGCTCGTCGATATTGCGATTTCCGAGCACGGCTTCGGGCGACATATAAAGTGGTGTGCCCGGTCGCTGGCCTTCCAGCGTCAAGGTCTGCAGTTGTTTGTCTTTGGACGTTGCCAGCCTGTGATCGAGGTCTTCGGTGGGGATTGCGTCCTTGTCCGACTGGCCCCAGACCTTGGCAACACCCCAGTCGAGCAGGATGACCTCGCCGAATTTTCCGACCCAGATGTTTTCGGGCTTGACGTCTCGATGGACTACGCCGTGAACGTGTGCGTAAGCCAGTGCCTGAGCCGCCTGCAGCATCATGTCGATGAGGTGGTGTAGTGGATATTCCCGCTCGGCGGATTTGTCGCCCCAACTAAGCCGTTGCAGAATTTTGAAAAGGTTTTCACCTGCGATGCACTTCATCGTGAAGTAAAGATATCCCTTGTCGGTCCTGCCGATTTCATAAACCGGGACGGTTGCTGGGTGGGCGAGCTGAGAAGTGACTCTGGCTTCTCGAAGGAACCGTCTTTGTTCACTTGGATTGGTAGACGTCCTGGGGAGCAGCGTCTTCAGAGCGACGGTCCGGCCCATGATCGAATCCCAGCACGACCGGAGCAGAGCACTGCCGCCGCGG
>CALGTK010000230.1 GCA_937904325.1 uncultured Planctomyces sp. | reverse complement strand
GTCGCCAGTTCGTAAGGATTGAGTTCCCTCGCCGTCTCCGACGATCCGGAGGGCTCTATCAGATAAATAAACTTCGGCGAGACCAGAGTCATCGCCATCGTCTTCCGCATCGCCGCTTTGAAATCAGTGGTCAGCTCTCGAAAAGTGCGGAACGAATCGACTGCGTGAGCGATCTCAGACTCCGAAACATCCCGTCGATAAGCACGTCTAAGAAAGCTGGCTAGAACTTCACGTGAGTAGCTGACTTCGTTATCGCTGTCAGGCGACGGCGGCAACAGGTTCTTTGCAGTTTCGCTGGGATAGCCTTCCAGCAACGGGCCTTCGAAGCCCACCGAAAGAATTTCAAGCAACGGTTCATCGACGTCTTCAATCGGCGTATCAAATGAAACAGCTGCCTGAGGCACGGCCGTATTCCACAGCCAGACCGACAAATGAGTAACATTGTGACTGCCGCTACCGTTGTAGTAGCCGTCCTTTTTCCCGAGTGGAAAGTCTTCAATGTTACCAGTAAATTCGACGATCTGTGGTTCGGCTCTGGCATCAAGCATCTTTCGGCCCATGACTTTTTTCGGATCATAGTCACCCGATGCTCGATGGCCGATCTGAATCATTAACTCAGGAAGCCGCCCGTCTGACGCCGCCTTCGCGACAACTTCGACTTTGATCCGAAACCGACCGGCAAATGGCCGCTCATCAAACGTGACCTTACGCGGCCGATCGTGAACGAACGAGCTCTTCTTCATCCCAGGACTGGGAGCGATGAATCTTGGCTTTGCCTGACTCCTGACTGCCTTTTTTGACTTGCCAGTATTCTTCCGTTTGGCAACTCTTTGACCGCGGACCGTCGTTACGGAAATCGCCGTGCTGACTTGCTTGAAAACTTTCTCCGGGCCATCTGGAATCGCTTCTTCCAAAGCCGCTTCAGCAACGGTCAAATAACTCTCCATCTGCACCGGAGACATCCCCAGCAGACTGGCGTTTGTCATCAAACCGTCCTCACCTGAAAGATCGCCCGGAATTCTGTCCGTATAATCCAGTGCGACTCCGAGTAAATCTTCCAGCGTGTACTGATACTCGTAGCGACTCATTCTTCGCATCAGTTGTCGCCCGCCCGTACTGTTTCGTTGTGTCGCCGCCTTCTTCAGTTCTTCTTCGAGCCACGTCGTTATACATGTGAGTTCCTTCCGGGAAAGCTGAGGTTCGCCTGCGGGTGGCATCTCGCCTTCATTAAGCTGATTCAATACTTCATGCCAGAAATCAGCGTCCTTCCCGTCCAACAGGTCGGGATTCAGTCGGTCAATCCTCAGGTCGCCTTCCTGCAGTTCCGATCCGTGACACCGTAAACAATATTTTGCGATGATCGGCTGCAACTCCTGTTCAAAAACTTCATTCTGCACTGTCTCGGCGCTTATTGCTCTGGCAGACTGACAAACCAACAGCCCAACCAGAACCCACAATCTAAGAGCGACCGCAAAGTTTACGACAAACGTCACTTGATGATTTCCTGCTGAATGGAATTCCAAAAACTCAATCGGAAAAATTCTAACTCGTCTTCAGTCTATAACCTCTCACAGAACCAACCGCCTTTCAACATCCGGCAGACATCCGTCGCTGCAGCGCACGCAATCGTTCCGCCAGCCGAACGTCTTTCGGCCGGCCGGATTCGATCAAGTGATCGGCCAGCGGCGGGATGTTAAGGACGTGACATTCCATGCCGAGCACCACCAGGCGGGTCGTTTCCTTTCGAAGTGCCTGGTAGGTGCCTCCGCCGGAAAGTTCGGCGATCAGGTCCAGATCGCCCAGATCCGTCACAGTAATCAGGCTGTAACTGTCTCGAAGAACGGACGTGTTCCACAGAACTTCCTGACCAGGTTCAAGACCTCGCGGATACGGATTCAGCGGGGAGAGCGCGTCCACGATCTTCCGAAAGTTCCCACGAGAGCGGCGATAAACAATGTCCAGGTCGTTAATCTTCTTCCGCAGACCGTGAGCCTTCGCCGCAACGCCTCCGCAAACGAAAAATTCCACGTTGGCGTCAATCAGCACCTTCAGAAGCTGACGAGCAAGTTCTTCGTTCTTCGGAAGCGGCATAATATTCAGCAAACTCAGCACAGCGGAAAATGGAATCAATTTTGATCGTTTGAAAGCTCCGATTCAGAAGCTCGAACACGTCGCCATTCGAAACGAGTTCCAGACGATTCTTCGAACAGAATCATTCGCTCGCTCGTCACTTCGATGATTCGCTGCGTCGAAGAATCACCGTACAGACTGAGAAGCAGTTGCACTTTACCCGCTGGTTCGCCTCCCGTCGCTTTCATCGTGACTTTTCCGTCGGCGACGGTCCACTCTTCACGAAACGTCAGCGTCTCCGCAAAAAGAGTTGCTGCCAGGCCATCGAGTTCAACGACCATCGTGCCTGTTCCGTCGGCGTTAAGTGTCAGCGTTCGGTGACCTTTGTAATCGTCTTCCCACGTCTCGAGCATTGATCTCTCGACGTCAGACAGACGTTCCAGGGTGCAGTCCGTGGCGATTGAGGAACTCGACTCTTCAGCACTGGCATTCGAAGTCGCGTCTGTCGAGATGTCGGACACAAACGAAACACGACTTCTGGAGGCATCAGTCAGCACACCGGCGGCAATGGTGAGAATCGTGGCAAGCTCAACCAGCCCAACCAGCAAGCAAATCGATCGTCCGGGGCGTTCTTCCGAAAGTTTGCTGCTGTTTTTTCGTTTCATCTGAATTGTCACACCCTCACATGAGTTGCCTGACGGCGATGACTGATCCATGATAAAGTGACCGTCAATCGATAAACACACAACAATCAACGAATCAATAAACAGAAAGTACCGGCATGAATCGCGAGCGAACCATTACAGCATCAGCCATTACCTTTGCAATTGTCGCATTCGGAGTTGCCCTGCAACGACCAGCCGTCAGCGACGAAAAGCAAAGCCCTGTGGTCTACGAACTGAGGACTTACACAACTCATGAAGGCCGACTGGAAGCACTCCATAAACGATTCCGCGACCACACGATGAAGATCTTCGAAAAGCACGGTATGAAGAATATCGCCTACTGGGTTCCGACCGACAAAAAAGACACACTCGTCTACATCATTACACACAAGTCATTGAAGGCTGCCGACGCCTCATGGAACGACTTCCGCAATGATTCCGCCTGGAAAGCGGCTTACAAAGCGTCGATCGAAGACGGCAAAATTGTCAAGAAGGTCGAAAAGCAGTTCCTGATTGCAACTGATTACTCTCCGATGAAGTAGATCGAGAATTGGCCAATCGGCCCGTCGGGTAATTGTTTCTGAAAACTGGTTCTGAAAGTTCACTTGATGGAAGTTCGAGTGTTCGCCGAGCAGGTTCTGT
Organism: uncultured Planctomyces sp.; assembly: GCA_937904325.1. Taxonomy (GTDB): domain Bacteria; phylum Planctomycetota; class Planctomycetia; order Planctomycetales; family Planctomycetaceae; genus JABMPE01. Next base: position 1,857 of record CALGTK010000230.1, on the reverse strand, counting down.
ATGCCAAACTGCTCGAGGACAAATTACAGCCAGCAAACGGTGACTTCACCGATGAGCTACCCGGTGACGCCGTCGACGTCCGAGAGCCCACTCGCTCCGCCAATCTCAGGTTTGCACCTCGTCGAATGGCGGCATCTATGCCGAAACCCGGAGCGTTCAAAGACGAAACACGCCGAGCAACGGCTCACCACATACTGGCGAATCACGAATTGCAGGCTCTGGAAGTGATGGCCCGCGTCGCCCTGCTCTTCCCCGATGCTCCCACCGAATTCCGTATCGGCCTTTGCAATATCATGCAGGACGAGCAAAGACACACGCGAATGCACGCCGAACGTGCAGCCATGCTTGGCATTGAGTTCGGAGCACTCCCGGTCAACTCGTACATCTGGAAAAAGTCCCTCGAGTTTAAATCCGTTCTTGACTACATCGCCACGTTGCCGCTGGTCTTTGAGGGCTGCAACCTCGATCACACACTGGAATTCGCATCGTACTTCGAAGCTGTCGGAGACGACCGCAGCGCAGCCCTGATGCGAGTCATCCATCGAGACGAAATCGAGCACGTCGCCTTCGGCATGGAGTGGCTGCGAAAACTCAAACCCGAGGGACAATCCGACTGGGATACGTTCTGCGAACATCTCGAATGGCCGCTCCGGCCGGTTAAAGCGAAAGGCGACAATTTCCAGGTGGAAGCTCGCCGCAAGGCGGGACTCAGCGATGACTTTATCGAGAAACTGCAACTCGCGACAGAGGACGATCGCTGATGGAACGAACCAGTCAATTCATCCAGAAAACTTTGCTCGCGTGGCTTGTTCTCTTCTCAGCCTCTGCATTGTTGTGGACGCGTCCAGGCATCGCCGATCCGTTTCTTTGGACAGCTAACTTTAAGGTTGTGGCCATTGACTCGGCGTTCTGGTTTGGAACGCCACGCCCGCTGCTGGGCATCATGATTCAGCTGACGATGTTCTGTATCGGGTGCATGATCAGCGTTGCCGAGATCAACGACGTCATCAAACGCTGGCCACTGGTTCTAGGCGGCACCTTGATTCAGTACACGTCGATGCCGCTACTGGCGTGGGGGCTCGGCAACTTTTTTGACCTGGAACGTGAATACCTTATCGGTGTCATCGTCGTTGGCTGCGTGCCGGGAGCGATGGCGTCGAACGTGCTGACGCTTGCCGCACGAGGAAACGTCAGCTTCTCAGTCAGCCTGACGACGTCCGCCACGATTCTGTCACCAATCATCGTGCCACTGGCGTTTCAACTGACTCTAAGCACATTCATCGAAATCGATCCACTGGCCGAGGCATTGAAGCTGGTCAAGCAGGTGGTTGGGCCGGTTCTGATCGGGCATTTGCTTTGCCGATTCTGGCAACAGGGATCAGGCATTGCTCAAAAGGCAGCACCGCTGATTGCCAACGGGACGATTGTCTGGCTGATTGCCGTCGTGGTCGCACTGAACCGCGACCGGTTGCTCGGAGTATTTGATGGCGAGGCCACATCGTCCGGTAAACTTCTGACGGTACTGCTGCTGATCAATCTGCTCGGGTATTGCGCAGGTTATTTCGGCGGTGGCAAATTGAAGCTCAAACAAAGTATGCGCCGCGCTTTGACGCTTGAAGTCGGTATGCAGAACGCCGGACTGGGAACGGTGCTTGTACTGGGGTTATTCAAGGACCAACCAGCCGTTGCGATTCCCACCGCCGTCTACACGTTCGGGTGCATGTTGACCGGGACTTTGCTGGCGCAATGGTGGAGTCGCCATCCGCCATCCGATGAGACCGAGCCTGAGAGTGACGCTCTGCAAAGCAACGGTGCAGCAACAACCAAATCCGAGGATTCGGATGATGGTGAGGCGTG
>CALGTK010000229.1 GCA_937904325.1 uncultured Planctomyces sp. | reverse complement strand
ATCTGAACGTCGCCGGAACTTACTTCGTTCGGATCAGTGGAGCCGACAACGCCGTGCAGATGTATCAACTCGACGTTTCAGTCAGCATCGACGCACCGACATCATCTGTCAGCCTTTCCGCAAATGACGCCTCACTGGCGGAAGGTGATTCCGGAACGACGAACTTCACCTACACCGTAACTAGAACGGGTGATCTCAGCCTGCTCGCAACAATTGACTACGTGACAGCCGGTATCGGCATCGACGCTGCCAACGCTGCTGACTTCGGCGGTGCCTTCCCGACTGGAACTGTCACATTCGACCCGAATGTTTCAACTCAAACCTTCACAGTCGGCGTCAACGGAGACATCGATCTAGAAGTTTCGGAAGCATTCTCGGTCACGCTCGTCAGCCCGTCGGCCGGAGTTCTGATCGGAACGGGAACTCAAAACGGAACGATCATCAACGATGATTCGATTGTCTCAATCGTCGCGACGGACGCAGTCAAGGCTGAAGGCGACTCCGGAACAACTTCCTACACATTTACGATCAATCGAACCGGCGTCACAAACATTCCCGACAACGTTAGCTGGAATGTGACCGGCAACGGTGCAACGGCCGATGATTTCCTGGCTGAAATATTCCCAGCGGGAGTTGCTCAGTTCACCTCAAATCAGACTTCTCAAACGATCACGATTGACGTTGCGGGTGATCTCGACGTCGAAATCGACGAGGGCTTCACGGTAAACATCCTGAGTTCATCCAACGGCGCGATGGTTGCAACCGGAACGGCTGCAGGCACGATCGTCAACGATGACACCGACTTCTCAATCGCAGCTACCGATGCCAACAAATCCGAAGGCGATAACGGTTCGACTGCTTTCACATTTACTGTCACCCGAACAGGCGACACCAGCAATGCGGCCTCAGCAACTTACAGTGTTGCCAGCAACGCCGCTGACGCTGCCGACTTCAGTGGAACGCTTCCGTCGGGCACTGCGAATTTCGTAGCGGGACAGTCCACAGCGACAATCACCGTCAGCGTCAGTGGAGACAGCGATGTCGAATCGGACGAAGGCTTCACGGTGACGCTCGACAGTGTTTCCGGAAATGGCGAAATCACAACTGCGTCTGCCGATGGCACGATTGTTAACGACGACGTGCAGATCGACATCGCCCTGACAGCCACAGACGCCGACAAAACCGAAGGCGATTCAGGGACGACCTCGTTCACATTCCTGGTCACTCGAACCGGCATGACTTCCGGCACGTCTTCGGCAACATTCACGGTTTCCGGCAGCGGAGCCAACGGGGCAGACGGCAACGATTTTGGTGGAGCATTGCCAACCGGCACTGTCTCATTCGCAGCCGGCGAAACTCAACAGACGATTACAGTCAACGTCTCTGGCGACACGACTTTCGAAGTGGACGAAGATTTTGCAGTAACCTTGTCCGACGCGGTTGATGCAGAAATCATCGGAGCCACTGCCGCGGGAGTCATTCGAAACGACGATGTCGAGCCTGAAGTCTTCGACATCACTGCTGACAACGCGTCACGCAACGAAGCCGATGGAGCGTTCACGTTTAGCGTCACTCGTTCGGGCAGCACATCTGATGCCGGATCGGTTGACTATTCCGTGTCGGGCAGCGGTTCAAACGCAGCGAACGCTGACGACTTCGGTGGAGCGTTCCCATCAGGCACTGCCAGCTTCGCGGCAGGCGAGACCTCGGTCGTAGTGACAATCAATGTTTCCGACGATGCAGACGTCGAGGCCAACGAAGGCTTCACCGTCACATTAAACACTGACGAAAATCCATCGGCCAATGGAACGATCATCAACGACGACGCCAGCGATAGCGGAGTGTCACTTGTCGACGGAGTTCTGATCATCAACGGCGACTCCGGAAACGACTACGTGTCGCTTCGCGGATCGCGGAACTCAATCAGAGTCTACACCTACTCGTACGCAACTCGCACTTCCACGTCGAACGCATTCAGCCAGTCGGACGTGACTAGTATTTCTGTCGACACTGGCGACGGAAACGACCGCGTTTACTTCAACGGTCGAATTAATCAGTCATCAACGATCAACCTGGGTAACGGCGACGATCGTGCTTCGGGCGGCCGAGGCAGCGACAACATCTCGGGCGGCGCCGGCAACGATGTCATTTACGGAAACAACGGAAATGACAACATCGACGGCGGTGATGGCAACGACTATCTCCGAGGCGGAAACCACAACGACATCATCCGTGGCGGAAACGGCAACAACCGGTCGTACGGAGACAACGGTCATGACATCCTCGTCGGTGGCGACAACTTCGACTACCAGAATGGCGGCCGAGGTCGTGACATCCTGATCGGTGGAGGCGGCAGAGACTGGATGGACGGTTCCGGTGCCAGCGACATCCTGATCGGTGGCTCAACTGTCTACGACAACGACGACGCGGCTTTGTCCGCAATCCTGGGCGTGTGGACTTCCCGCACAAGCTACAACAACCGAGTTGCGACGATCCGTTCCGGAAGTGGAAGGCTCGGCGGAGTCAAACTCGAAGCCAACACAACCGTTCTCGACGACGGAGCCCGCGACATCATGATTGGCAATCGCGGCAGAGACTGGTACTTCGGCGACGCTTCCGGAGCCGATCGCGATTCGATCTTCCGAGGCTTCCGCGAAGTCGTCGATCAACTTCCGTAACGAATATCGCGGTCCTGTTTGAAACTTGCACTTCTGGGAGGCTGGTCACACCGGCCTCCCTTTTTCGTGCGCGAACACTTTCATCCTTTAGTCTTGCGTCAACCACCCAGAACCTGACAATACACGAATCTTTTGTACCGCTTGAAAATCGCTCGGACGCAAACGACTCGGATTCTTAATATGTATCGCACTAATCGTCGAACTTTTCTTGCTGCTTCAGCCACTGGGATCGCAGGATTCTCTGGTGCTGGCGTTTCCGCCGCACAAGAGAATGCCACCAGAATGTCAGCCCCCGCCGGCAAAGCAAAGTCGACGATCCTGTTCTTTCTTTGTGGCGGAGCGTCACACATTGATACCTGGGATATGAAGTTGAAGGCCCCTCGGGAGTACCGAGGCCCGTTCGATCCGATCAACACTTCAGCACCCGGCATCACTTTGTGCGAACATTTGCCGTTGCTCGCGAAGCAGGCCCATCACCTCGCACTGATCAACTCGGTCAGCTCCAGCGTCAACACGAACGACCACCACGCTGGCTACTACTACAATCTCACCGGCCATGAAGCCGACCAGAGTTTCCGAACGCTCGGCAACAACCGTACGCCTTTCCCTGACGACTGGCCGTACATGGGCTCGGTCGTTGCATCGCGACGGCCGGCTCACGAGTTCCTGCCGAACGCGATCTCGCTACCTCACATGCCCAGTCGCAAACCTTACACCCGGCCGGGACAGTTCGCAGCGAAACTCGGGGTGCAGCACGATCCGATGTACCTGCTCGGCGATCAAAAAGAGCCAACAAAATTCACCGCACCATCGCTCGAACTTCAGGCCGGCATCGATAACGGCCGACTGGAGACTCGCCGAAATCTACTAACGACACTCGATGACGCACGGCGAGACTTCGAAACATTCGCCGCGACAAGGACCTGGAATCAGCAAACCGAACGAGCGATGTCATTACTGGCTTCATCCTCGACTGCGTCCGCATTTGATATCTCGAATGAATCTGCCGCCGTGCGAGATCGATACGGCAAATCAGTCAATGCGATGAGTCTACTGATGGCACGCCGCCTGGTCGAAGTGGGCGTGCCTTTCATTACGGTCTTCTGGCTCGGCCACGGTATCGGAACGTCGCTCGCTAAAAAGTGTCGTAGCGCCGGAAGCTGGGACACGCACGGCAGCAACTTCGACTGCCTGAAAGAGGATCTGCTGCCCGAGTTCGACCAATGCTTCTCGGCCCTTATCGAAGACCTTTCAGAACGCAGCATACTCGATGAAACCTTACTTCTGATTACCAGCGAAATGGGCCGTAAGCCAAAGATCGGCGATCCACGTTCTGGCGGAGTCAACGGAGCCGGTCGAGATCACTGGACTCACTGCCTGACAGACGTCATGGCCGGAGGCGGAATAAAAGGCGGCCAGACTTACGGAGCCAGCGACCGCTTCGGCGAATACCCGGCCGACAAACCGCTGACACCAGCCGACGTAACGAAAACGGTCTACCACGCGATGGGCATCGAAAATCTGGAAGCCAAAGATCGACAGAACCGCCCGTTCAATCTACTGACCGAAGGACAGCCCATCACGAAACTGTTCTAACAACCGCAGGCAGTCCGCAGAGCTGATGCGAAGCTAAGGAACGGATTCGCGACATGCCGGTTCCTGGTTCGTCCCACATCCGTGTAAATCCGTGCTTCTCCGTAGCGAAATTCTTCTGGCATTTAGAGCAGCCTTTTGTCGCATGCCAATCCTGCCAGGCAGCAGACTGTTATCGACAGCCCATTCGAGTCAGAATTCCACTTCAGTAGCTGAACGTCCCACACTCGCCAACGTTGAGGATCACCATGAAGTTGCGTCTTCTTTCTGCACTGTGCCTGACAATTGCCCTGACCATCCTGCACTCAGCGTCCGCAAAAGATGATTTGCAAAAGCTTGTGGTCATCGCCGGCAAGCCGTCTCACCCGCCTCGGATGCACGAGTTCAATGCAGGCGTGCAGCTGCTCGACAAATGCCTCAAAAACGTTCCCGGTCTACAGGTTGAGATCGTCCTGAACGGCTGGCCGAAAGATGAATCGATCTTCAAGGATGCAGACGCGGTGGTCTTCTACATGGACGGCGGCGGCAGACACGAAGTCGTCCTGGAAAACGGTCGACGAATGAAAATGGTCGACGAGTGGACGTCAAAGGGCGTTGGCATTGGCTGTATGCATTACGGAGTCGAAGTCCTTAAGGACCAGGCCGGACCGCAATTCAAACGATGGATCGGCGGGTATTACGAAAACTCGTTCTCGTGTAACCCGATCTGGGAGCCCGTCTTCAACCACTTCTCGAAGCACCCGATCACGCAAGGCGTCAAGCCGTTCCAGATTAAGGACGAATGGTACTTTAATATGCGGTTCGTCTCGGACCTGCCAGGCAACAAACCCGGCAAGGCTGAGAACATGAGCTTCGTACCAATCCTCGTTGCATCCCCTGACGACAAAGTCCGCAACGGTCCTTACGTTTATCCAAAAGGCCCGTACGAGCATATCCAACAGGCCAAAGGCCGAGCCGAAGCCATGATGTGGGCCGTCGAGCGGTCTGACGGAGGACGGGGCTTCGGCTTCACCGGTGGCCATTTTCACGACAACTGGGGAAATGCGAACTATCGTAAAGTCGTCCTGAACGGAATGGTCTGGCTTGCCAAAGGCAACGTCCCGAAGAACGGAATCGAGTCTTCCATTTCAGAAGCCGATCTCAACGCCAATTTGGATCCGAAAAAAATTCGAAAGCCGCAGAAGAAAAAGTAGTTGTGCCTCAAGATTCAAAGAAAATCCGCAGGTCAACGCTTGTGAAATTAATAGCAAAGAGCACAGGGTCGAAAGTGAAGCCGAGTCGCGACCTGCAGTTAAAATTTCAAGCGATTTCCTGAACGACTCCATCCTTCCCAAATCTCTATCAGTGGAAAGAGTTGTGAAGGATGGCCTTGCTTATGAATCGCGGGTAACTTCAGTTCAACATTCACGAGTCAGTTGCCGTCTCGGTGAACTTGCCTGAAAACGCTACTCGATCGGCGTTGAAACAGGACGCTTGAACTTAATCGGATTGCTTCCAAGCCACGCTTCGGTTTCCGGCATGTGACGCATCGCGAACGACGTCTGGATGGGGTAGTTACAGATACACCCCATCGAGAAGCAAGGAACGTTCAACAAACCGTCTGCGGCGACGAGGCTGTTGCTGCAACCGGACCGGAGACTCCGGATGTTGAACTGTTTCCCGGTTTTCACGTCGACGTAGGCAGCGCAGTTCGAACGTAGAAAAAGAAGATTTACGTTTCCGACGGCGTAATTGCAGCCGCCTCGATGAAACAACGCCGCACCGCTGATCAGCTTTCCGGTTTTCACATCGTAGGTGTGGCCTGCCTGGTTGATGAATGTTTCCGGGCCGAGAATCAACGGCTGGTTGCCGCGCATGGCCGCCCGCCAGATGTCATCGCCGGTCGAGGCGTTGACGGCGAATGTTCGATCGCCCTTCCCCGCGATGATCAGATCATGGTCAACCGAATATTCCAGCCAGTCGTCACGAGTTCGCATACTCATAAAATGGAGTGAGTCCATCACGGCTGGCGGATCATTGACAATCTTCTTCCATACTTCCGCACCGGTCCGATCGTTAATGGCCAGCAAGGTTGAAGCCAGACCTGCAGTGTCGATGCCCCGGCGTTTCATTGCTCCGATATCTTCGGGAGAATGCGAGTCGATGCAGAACACTCGCCCACCCGCCATCGCGATGGCTGCTGTGTGATATCGATGCTCAGACTGCCGGCTCCAGCGTTGCTGACCGGTTGAGCGATCCAGGCAAACGATCAGCTCACTGTTCCAGCGTCCTTTGGGAATTGAATTTTCTTTGTTGAAGCGAACGGCAATTACAATGGTTTCTCCATCGACCCGGACATCGGTCACGCTGACCGGAACCTCATCCGGCTGGCCAACGTCCAGTGGAAATGTGTGCAACGTTTCGCCGGTGCCAGCGTCCAGAATCAAGCATGTTCGCTCATCGCCCACGTAAACAGCTTCGGGCATCGAGACGTAGCGTGCAGAGCTGCCAACTTTGCGAGTCCACAGTAATCGCCCGGTGTAAGCATCCACAGCGTGCAGCGTGTTCGACGCGATCTGCAGAGCAAACATGCGGCCGCCCGCGACCTGGGGCTTCACGCCATGCCCGTAATCCTTGCGTTTATAAAAACCATGATCCGGACCGTCGCCGTACCAGAGAACTCCCAGTGGAGCCTTCACCAACTCATCACGAGAAAAGAACGACCGTGAGGCATCGCCCGTTTCGTGCGACCACACGGCACTCCCCTGCAACGGCCCTTCGCGAGTGAGCACGACCATCTCTTCCGTGGTACGAGTCTTCACGCCCGGCAATGTTCCTGGTGAAGCATGGCTGAGCAACTTTGCATCCTTTCCGTCAGGCGTCAAAACACAAGCCTTGCCACCGTAAGGACGAAGCATCTCGAACATTCGTTTCACTCGCTCACCCGAATCCATCGGAGCGGATGCTTCGTCCGATACGATTATCAGGTTGGCGATGTAGGGAGGAATGTCGGCCGAATCTGGGTTCCCCACGATCAACTGCAACCGATCGGAATACTCACCGGCGGTCATCAATCGTTGCCGCAAGGCATTCATGCGAGCAGAGCCTGAATCGACGGCGATGATCCGCAATTTCGATGTTCGTAGAAGCTCATCAACCAATTGTTCATTAGAGAGCCCGAGCACAACGGCATAGCCATCAGTGACCCCTGACTCCTTTAGAATTGAAGCAGCTAGTTGAGTGGCAACCGGCTGAACGGCTGCCACCGACTCAGAACTTCTCGTGTGTATTTTTTGATTTGGCAAACCTTCGCCGAAACAGTGAATCGTTCCATCAAGCGTTGCGATGACCAGGCGACCACTCGCCGCAATCAGACTTCCTGGTTCGCCGGCCAGTTCCTGAGTCCATGCGACAGTCGCTTCTTTGTTCTCAGAATCCGGCAGATCGACGGCAATCACATTGCGACCACTGTGCGAGTAAAGTCGATCGCCCGCGACAATGACGCTGCGCGTCGGCTGTTTCTTTCCAATGAACGACGTCGCCAGTTTCCATTTCAATGGTGCGTCCCAGCGAACTGGTTTCAGTTTCTTTCCGTTCTGTTCTTTTTCGTAACGGGTCGTTTCTGAATTCTTCAGGTCGTAGGCGTAAAGAGTGCCATCTTCCACTCCATAAGCAACACCGTTGACGATTGCGGATCGATAATCAATGGCCGGGCTGAACTTGTACGGCAGCAGCGGAGCTTCGAAAAGGTCCCAGTCCCAACTCCAACCTTCCGGTCGTTTGTCGCCAGCCTTTGCCCACAAGCTGCCGATCTCGCGACCGTCTTCCAGGTTGACGACACCCGTCGCTCCGACGAGAGCGATGTCGCCGCTGATTGAAACTCGGCTGTCGCCATTCCGATACCCCTGCACAAAGTACTTCAGCTCGCCGGTTTTGCGGTCGAGTCTCGCGGGCATGGATCGCCCGTTTGGAACGATGACCGTGTCGCCGCTGATCAGCAGATGTCCCTGCGGAGAAATACCACCCTCGTGTGAGTAGTTGTGGTCGATGCGCAGATTTTCGATCGCGTTACTGTCGCCGTTCGTCCACAGCAGCTTTCCGGTTTTTGCATCGGCTGCTCGGACAAAGACTCCCATCGTTGGCCAGATACCTGCTCCAAAGTAGACAACTCCGTCATCAACGGCAGGCCCGCCGCGCACCGGCCAGAACGATATCAGTCGCCCGTTGCCGAGATGTCGTCGTTGTCCGCGTTCAGCCGGTGCGCCGGACAATTTCCATAGCAGCTTTCCGGTCGAAGCATCGAGGCAGTAGAGCAGCCCGTCATCGGACCCGAAGTAGACACGTCCGTCGGCAACCGCCGGAGCCAGTCTTACTGGCCCGCCGGAATAGAATCGCCAGTTAAGGTTGCCAGTTTCGATGTCGAATGCGGCGAGGCTACCGTCGACCATCGAGCCAACAAACAATTGCCCACCGACCGCAATGGGCTCATACGACGCATCGAAGTGCAGTCTCGGTTCGTTAGGCCAGGCTGGCTTTGGCTCCAGAAGCTCCCGCGACCAATGCAGCTGCAGCGTTTCAGGTAACGGCTCCGAAGAGACTCCGTTTCGCTCCAGACCATGCCGCCACATCGGCCAGTCAGCCGCAGATGCTCGTCCTTCGTTTAACAGGCAGCACATTGCTACGAAAGCTGCTAAGACTCTGACAATGTTCATTCCGGGTACCTGTCGGTAACTGATCGAGGTTTCTGGATGGACTCAAACGTAAAAGTAATCGCTTATGTAACGTCGGGAAAGAGTGCGGGAATTCACCACTGAGTTGTCACCAGAGCCACCTTACCGGCAGAATCACGAGCTCAACGACTGTCAATGGTTCGAAGGCTGACGGATTTGCCATCGAAAAGCGGCAGCACGCAATCTCTCTACACACCTGGCAGGACGCTCAACATGGCTGATGAATCACTGATCGCGGTCTTTGTAGACTTCGAAAATCTGGCCCTCGGCGTGCGAGATATGAAATCTGGTTCGTTTCGAATTGAGCTGGTGCTGAAGCGACTGCTGGAAAAGGGCAGGCTGGTTTACAAGCGAGCGTACTGCGACTGGAAAAACTATCGCGACGAAGTTCGCATCTTCCACGGCCAGGGCATCGAGCTGATCGACATTCCACAAAGCCGCATGAGCGGTAAAAACAGCGCGGACATTCGCATGGTCGTCGACGCTCTGGACCTGTGCTATTCGAAAAGCCATATCGACGCCTTCGCGCTGATCTCCGGCGACAGCGATTTTTCGCCACTGGTTTCCAAGCTCAAAGAAAACAACAAACGAGTCATTGGCTGTGGCGTAAAAAGTTCGACATCCGAATTGTTGATCGGCAATTGTGACGAGTTCATCTATTACGACGACCTGGTCAAGGCTGCTCAGAAGCCTCGCCCGCAACGCAAACAGGTGGCAAAAAAATCAACAAGCTCCAGCTCCAGTTCCAGCTCCGACTCCAGGAAGCCCGAGCAGAAAGACCGCAAAGAAGAGGCTCGCGAACGTCTTGTCGAAGTGCTGGACTCGATCGAGCAGGACTACGATCCAGTCTGGGGCTCACTCTTGAAGCAGGTCATCCGTCGTGTCTACCCCGGCTTCAGCGAAGACTACTACGGCTACTCAAGCTTTTCCGAACTATTGGAAGAAGCCGCCGACATGGACCTGATCGACATCGAATTCGACGACTCCCGCCGCAACTACCAGGTCCAGCTGAAAGATGACTGACGGTCTCAGGCTGGGAAAAATAGAGTATCGCTTTCGAGTAGGCATAGCGGGTTCCTGTTGAATTACGGGGGGACTGGCGTTCGAGCTTAGCGAGCCACACAGAACCGTAACCCTTGCAGGACGGATCAAACGCAGCTCCGACAGTTTGAATCGGGGAGCAATGGAGTCGGAACAGCGCTGCGTTCGGCACGGACTACTGTGTCAGTAGTCCGTCTAACAGGTAGCTGGCGAATGTTTCGTCGATGGTGGTGATCCTGGTTTCGTCACCATCTTAGTTGCCGAC
>CALGTK010000228.1 GCA_937904325.1 uncultured Planctomyces sp. | reverse complement strand
CGCTGGCGATCCGTCGAACAGATTCCAGAATCGCACGCTGCCATCACTCGACGCCGAAGCCAGCCGCGACGATTGTGGTAGAAAAGCAAGCGCAGAAACAGCTGCCGTGTGACCTTCGAGGTTGAGGCTGGCCTCACCGGTTTCCCGATTCCAGAGTCGAATGATATTGTCGGCCGAGACCGTGGCCAGGAAGGCTCCGTCCGGACTGGCGGCAACCGCCGTCAAAGCTTCGGGCGTTGTCAGCTTAAGCCGGCGGACATCGCGAGGTCGTCGCCACAGCTTGATCGTGCGAAAGCCGCCCGACGCCAGCAGGTCTCCCGCTCGATTGAACGTTAGCGACTGAACCAGATCTCGATGAGCGATCCCGGGCCGCGGATCGGCGGAAGCCTCAACCAGAGCCGGATCGGTCAGTTTCGTCACCAGCTGCCCGCTGGGGACGTGATAAATGCAAATCTGATTGGCTCGCCCGGCGGCCGCAAACTGACCGTCTCGAGTCAGCGTGGTTGCGTAAATCGGATTGACACCCCGCGGCAGAGGCCGCCAGTTCTGCGGAGAGATCACGCCGCGAACGATGCCGGTCGCCCCCTGATCGATCCACAGTTTGAGCAGACCCAGCTCCTGTGTGGTCAGCGTTTTTGCTCCAACATCGTTGTCAGGCGGAGGCATGATCGGGTCGGCCTGATGAGCGGCCACTTTCAGTAGCAGGCTCTCTGCTCCGTTCTTCGCAACGACCGCTGGGCCGGAATCGCCTCCCTTGAGAATCGTCGCGGGCGTTTCCAGCACGAGAGACCCGTTCGCCTCGCTGGTGCTGTGACACGCCAGACAGCTGCGCCGAAAAATGGGGAGCACTTCCAGTTCAAAGTCGATCGGCTCGGACCGGTTGATCGCCGCGATCGAGATTGGCTTCTGAGCGCTCGCGTTGCCAGGCAACAGCAGCGTCATGAGCACTGTGGAAAAGATAGCTGACCGAGTCCGATTCATTGCGGCACCCTTGCTGGGCCGATTATCAAAACATTTACAAAAACAATTCGTGAACCGCGACACATCAGCGGCGGGGTCCTGGAGCTCGACGACCGCAACACCCTCTGCCTTACGACTCGCGGCTCACTAAATATAATCTCTAGTGGTTAAACAGAAATTCTTTTGTGTTAATCAATGCCCACAGCAAATCCTCGTAAGCCTGCTGAGGTGTCTCGGACCGCTGAAAATGCTGCAGTACGAGATCCAGCTCGTTCTCGCGAGGTGGCCGGGCGAAGACGATCTGGTAAAGCTCGGTAACGCGTTCGGCGTGGCCGCGTGTGGTGTCGGCGGCCAGCAGTTGCGTGCGGCCGTCTTTCGCCGCCAGCTTGGCCTGAACTTCCGGCGAATTCAGCAGGTGCAGAGCCTGGGCGAGGTTGGCATCGTCGGAGCGTTCACACTCGCAGGCACTGGCCGCTTTCGGTTTGCCGAAGACGGTGAGAAAATACGTGTCGAACGAATTGTCCGGCAGTTGGATCGCTCTGGTCCCTTCCGGCAGCTTGTTGAACTTCGTCTGCGTCTTCGTCACCTGATCGATCGCGTCGAGCAGCACTTCGGCCTGCAGCCGGCGGCCGTAATATCGAGAAAAGTTCTGCCGGTCATCGGCGTTGAATTCATTCGGGACCGAGTCCAGCTGATACGCCGTCGACTGGCAAATCGTTTTGACGAGACCTTTCAGGTTAAAGCGGCTTTGCTTGAAGCTGGATTCGAGCGCGTCCAGCAGCGCCGGGTTCGACGGCGGATTTGTGACGCGCATGTCGTCCTCCGGCTCAACGATGCCTCGCCCGAAAAAGTGCTTCCAGTAGCGGTTCGCCAAAGTCCGCGCGAAGAACGGATTCTCCGGAGCCGTCATCCAGGTGAGCAGAGCTGCTCGCGGGTCCTGGTCGTTAGCCAGCTCAATCGGGTCTCCTTCAAGCGGAGTCGGTTTGACGTACTGCTTCGTACGCGGGTTCAGCGACTGGGCGACTCCCGGATCGAAAGCGATCGTCATTCGCCGCTGGTCGGTCTGGTTTTTGCCGATCTTGACCTGGGTCCGCTTCGTCCTCGTGAAAAAAGCGGTGAGCCCGTAGTAGTCGTTCTGAGTCCACTTTTCGAACGGATGATGATGACAGTGGGCACACTGAATCCTCAGCCCGAGAAACAACTGAGCCGCATCCTCAGCCTGAGTCACGGGAGTCGCAATCTGGGCAAACCAGTTCGCGGCGGGTACCGATCGAGTGTCACCGCTCGCAGTCAGAATTGTCCTCACGAACTGGTCGTAAGGCATATTGGCGGCCATCGCGTCACGAACGAATTTGTGAAACGCCTTCGTGACATCAGCTCCGCTTTGAGCGTTCTGCTGATTGCGGAGCACGGCAATCCATTTGTTGGCAAACAGGACCGCGTAGTCTTCTGAAGCCAGCAACCGGTCGATGAGCTGGTCTCGTTTGTTGCCGGCCGTACTTGCCAGAAATACGGTGACTTCTTCAGACGTCGGCAGCCGACCGGCAATGTCGACAGTGACTCGCCGGATGAATGTACTGTCATCACAGACCTTCGACGGAGGGATGCCGAGGTCTGTCAGTCGCGCGAAGACGTGCTGGTCGATGTAGTTTCTGGCGCGCGGCGCAGTGACAGGCAGTCCCATCGGAATGATCGATCGGAAGACAGTCACGTGATCCTGGAAGCGGACCATGATCGCGACTTCGCCAGGCACCTCCATCGTCTTGACGAGCCCCGTTGCCGTGACTTCCGCCTGTTCGGCGTCGTTCGATTCGAACTTGACCATCCGTGTGACATCGGCCTTTGTACCGTTACTGTAGTGAGCGACCACGGACAGTTGCTGATCGGCTCCGCGGTTCATTTTCCGCGACTTTGGAAAGACCTCAATCTTCTCCACGACAGGGTCATCGTCGCTGCCAAACGGCATTCCCTGATCGATCCATCGAATCAGTAATCGGGCCTCAAACGAGTCCGCGTCAATGCGCTTGCCGCCGCCGTGGGCGACGACGTTAGTCGGTTTAGTCAGCAGCAGGCTGTATTCGGGCGAAGACGGAAAGATGCGGCGGCCCTGATTTTCCTTCACAAGGAACTCGTAATCTTCTTCCGGATAAAAACCGAGCAGCGACATTCGGAAGCCGTTCTGCCCGCCGGACTTGCCATGACAGGCTCCCGTATTGCAGCCCAGCTTCGTGAAGATCGGCACAATCTGATTCGTAAAGTTGATTGGCTTTTCCTGGCCAAACTGATCGACGGTGACATCAAGCGTTGCCGTCTGTCCGGAGGTCACTCGCGCTGTGATCGTGGCTTTGCCCTCGGCAGTCGGCGTTACAAATCCGTCGCCGCTGACCGTCAGCACTCCCGCCGGAACAACTCTGTAGGCCACCTGACCGGACAGATCGTGAAGCTGCCCACTGGCGAATCGCCCGGTCACCAGCAACTGCCGCCGACTGTCTGGCCCGTGCAGCACGGGCTCGATCGTTTCATCAAAGGCGATGCCCTGCAGAGCCCCCACCGGCCCCAGACCCGGTGCCTTCAAGGCTGACTGAGCGACCGCGAGGCACGGCGTGAGAATCGCAAATAGCATCAACACAGGCAGACATCGAGTCATTATGAAGTTCTCCTGCAGAGACTGTCTTCCAGTTGTCATCGCACCGCCTCCGGCAAGTTGACGAAGTGAACATTGCCGTCGCCGCTGGTCACGGCGACGTTGTCAGCATCGGGGAACCAGCAGGCCGACTGACCGACCCGGCAGACGTCAGCTTCAAAAAGCGGCTCACCGCCAGTCGGGTTCCAGACGAACAGTGAACCGCCATAGCCGAGCGAAAACAGCCGATTGCTTTTCGGGCTGAAACGGACCTGATAAACGTGATCTTCGTGCTTCTCGATCGTCGACTGATTGGCTCCGGTCTCTGTGTCGAAAACGTAAACGCGTTTGTCCGCTCCGCCCGCGGCGATCAGCTTTCCGTCGAAACTGAACGAGACCGAATAGACAGCTCCTTCTGTCGCGGCGAGCTGTTTCAGTTGTCGCCCTCCTGTGGCGTCCCACAGGCGAACGGTCGAGTCGATCCCCGCGGAAACCAGCAGAGCTCCGTCTCGACTGATGTCGAGTGCCGTGACCGCTCCCTCGTGGCCGGTCAGAGAAACCAGCTGCTGCCCGGTCTCGGCATTCCACAATCGAATCGTGCCATCAACGCTGCACGAGGCGAGCCGTTTTCCATCAGGAGTAAACCTGACCGAGTAAACTCCGCCGCCGTGTCCGGTCAGAGTCTTCACGGCGGTCGGCGAAACATATCGCCAGCTGTGCAGAGTTTTCCCATCGCCACCGATAAGCAGGTTGCGACTGTCCGGAGCAAACCGGGCAACACGCACGTTTTCAGCCGACGGAATCTCCTGCTGCAGCGTTCCATCCGCGACGCTGAGTACACGCACCATTTTGTCTGCGCCTGTGACTACCAGCTTCAGATTGTCCGCGCTGTACTCAATTCGGCGTGAAGCCACCGGCAGCAGAATAGTTTGCAGCAGTTCGGCGTTGGCGATGTTCCACGTCAGCAGCGTTCCAGTTGGCGGCGTACCTTCATCCCCTGGGATCATCACCGCTGCGGTCAGCTGTTGCTGATCCCGCCGCACGGCCAGAGCCGTTAATGTGCCTGCCGGGAAAGGACCTGTGGTTTCGCCCTCTGACACTGCTACGGTTGCTGCAGAAGCGGGCCGAGCGGCAGCCAATGACTCGGGCAGCCCAAACGTGCGCACAACATTGAAGTTGGTGTCCCACAGCCGCACGAATCCATCTTCGCCGGCGGTGGCAAACTGAGTTCCATTGGCGAGCCACGAAACACCGGTCGTCGCCGCTTCGTGAGCCGCGATCACCCGAGTCGCCGAGATCCGCCATTCGCGCACTGACGAATCGACTCCACCGGAAACAACTCGCAGATTGTCCGGCACAAACGCGACACTGACGGCTGCTCCTGAATGTCCGCCGAAACGCTCCAGCTCTCGCCCGGCCACGACGTCCCAGACTCGAACAAAGCCGTCGTCGCCGGCAGCAGCAATGCGAGTCCCGTTGGCCGATGGTCTAACGGATCGAACGACGCTCGGGTGAACGAAATTCGCCAACGGCTCAAGTTTGATGACCTCACCTGGAACTGCATCGGTAGCGGTTTCGACAGGAAGATCGGCAGGCCAAAGCCGGACGGACCGGTCAAGCGACCCGGAGACAATCGTCTTTCCGTCCGTCATCACCGCAATGCTGCTCACAGCGGATTCATGCCCGACCCACGCTCGCAGCGGAGCTCCATCGGCAACCTGCCACATCCGTAGAGTTTTGTCGGCCCCACCGGAAACGAACTTCGTTCCATCTGGAATGAAGTCTCCGCCCGTGACCGGGCCATCGTGACCGGTCACCAGTTGCAACAGCGACAGAGAATAAATTCGTCCCTCGTTCGCAGCATTCACGAAAACTCGACCGTTCGCGGAGAGCGCAACTTTGAGCCGAACGGGTGAAGCGTCTTTGCCCGTTTCTTCCGCAGCAGTCGCAGGATCTTCCGGCAGGGGGACGCGAATCTGCTCCAGCAACCGACCATCCGACGGCGAGAAAATACGGACGTCGCCATCCTGCCCGGCAACCGCCAGCTTCGACGGCTCACCCGCGAGCGACAGATTTGTGACTGCTACCGGCGTTTCGATCATTAACGTCAATGAGCCGTCTTCGAGCTTCCATGTCGAGACTTTGCCGTCCTCACCGCCTGCGGTCAGCTCAGTACCATCGGCATTCACAACAAGGCTGGAAAGTCCTGCTGCGGCTTTCAGTTCGAGCACTGGTTTGTCGCCTTCTGCTTCGAGCGGCCAGACTCGAATCATTCCATCTGCCCCCGTCGTTGCGAAACGCGATCCGTCTCCGAGGAAAGCCACATCCGTCGCCGGACCTTCGTGGGCTTCGAGTGACCGCAGCGCGGAAACCCGCCAGACATGAACCAGCTTGTCTGTACCGGCAGCCAGGACAGTTTCCTGATCCGGCGCAAAGGCAAGGTCAAGCAGAGGCTGCTCGGCCGGCAACTCGCTCTCAAATCGCTCCAGCTCACGGCCTGTTGTGACTTCAAAAACGCGTACCACATTGTCCGCCGCAAGCGTTGCCATGCGAGTACCATCTGCGCTCGGGATGGCGGACTTCACTGCGGCGGGATGCTCAAAGACAGCCAGTGGTTTCGCAGCAGTCGCATCGGCAGCAGTGAGATCCCAGATCTGCACAGCGGTCTGATTTGTGCTCACAACCAGTCGCTGACCATCGGCTGTGACGGAAACACTTGTGACGGCTGGTGGTACAGTTTCCTCTTTGACAGACTCGGACGGCTGTGACGGTATCGCGACGAGGGTTTGAACCGGCGCGGCTGTTTCGGAATCCCAGCCCCGGATAAGTCCATCCGCTCCTCCGGAAAACATCCGCTTGCCGTCGGGCGAGTGGGCCAGGTCGCTGACTCCGCCGGCATGGGCATCAACGATCTGCAACAGCGATCGCTCGTGAACGGCCGCCGCATTGGCTTCACCGATCGCAACGATTTTTCGCGAGCCGGCAATCGGGCTCAGCACGGAGACCGGGCCGGTCGTCGCAAACTCTTCCAGTCGGCGATTGCTCCCGACTTCGTAGACACGGACCAGTTTGTCGGCTCCTCCGACGAGCAGCTCGAAGCGAGGCTTTTCGATTACGGGCAAAGCCTGGCTTTGGGCAAACGCAATCCGTGTGACTGCAGCCGGAGTTTCAACAGCGGGCGCCGGTTTTCCATCGGCGACCGTCCACTGATAAACTTTCTTATCTGCACTTCCTGCGGCGATCCGCAACCCGTCGGGAGACACCGCAAGACTGCTCAGCGGCAGCTCTCCTGCTGGAAGATCGGTTACTTCATCGGCGGCCTGATTCCAGACTCGGACCTGAGCGGTCTCACCAACAACGGCAGCGAACCGGCTTCCGTCGCCAACGAAAGCTGCTTCCTTCACCGGTCCCTCGCCAGCGACGATGACCCGTTCCGCGGAGATCGTCCAGACGCGAGCTGATTTATCCACACCGCCCGTCACCAGACGCGTTGCGTCTCCTGTGAACGAAACCGCTGCGACCGCACCATCGTGTCCGAGGAATCGCTGAAGTGTCTGGCCCGTCGCCAGGTCCCAGACCCGGACCAGACCAGCGTCTCCGGTGACGGCCAGCCGCGAACTGTCAGCACTAAGCCCCAGCGAGCGGACTGCCGACGTATGAGTCAGTGTGGCAACAACCGCGGCGTCAGTTGTCTTCCAGATTCGAACGGTCTTATCGACAGATCCCGCTACGACTCTGGCTCCGTCGTGCGTGACGGCGACCGACGTCACGACATCGGTATGTCCTGCAAACTGCCGAACTTCTTTGCCGTCTGTCAAGTTCCAAAGGCGAACGATCCTGTCAGCTCCGGCGGTCAGAATACTTTTGCCGGAGGGCAGGAACGCGACGCTATTCAGCGAAGTTTTGGCGGGAGCGATCAATTGCCGCAGCAGCAGCGGGACTCTCATTGTCAGTGTTCCAGGGTCAATCAGCAGCAGCGAATCGGATTCTCCCGAGAACGCGACTCCGTGAAACACATTTGCTGGCGGCTTCTGACCAGCGAGCAGAGTCGTTGGTCCGCTCACCACGATACGAGCTTCCTGCAACTGACCAGTCGCGTCCCACACGCGATACTCGCCATCAGATGATCTGCTTGCGATGCGACTGCCGTCTCCGCAGAACGAGATCGAGCGCACAGACGCGAGGTGGCCTGACAACTGAAACAGAACCTGCCCGTTGGCCGGATTGTGAACGGCCAGCGAGTTGTTCGCCGAGCCCACGACAAGCTGCGTTCCATCCGGACTGAGCGACATGGCCGTGATAGCCGCCGGGGCCGTGAAGGTTCGAGTCTGTTGCCCGTTGGCGAGGTTCCAGAACCGGACGCTGGTGTCGCCGCAGGAAACGGCGGTGCCGTCCGGCAGCATTGTCAAGGCGATGATCGGCCCGGCGTGACCAGTAAGAATATTTGCTTCGGCTCCGTCTGACACCATCCAGGATTTCAGAGAATTGTCAGCCGCTCCCGAGACGGCCATGGTCGCATCGGCGTTCAACGTGACAGCCGTAACAGCCACTTCGTGCTGGAAGCGAGCCAGCTCAGGAAACTTCGCATCGGTGAGGTCCCAGACACGAGCTGTTTTGTCATCCGATCCGGTAACCAGTTTTTCCCCATCGACGCTGAATTGCATCGCTCGCACGGGTGCAGCGTGCCCCAGCAAGGTGGTAATGCGTGAACCGGATTCGAGATCGCGAACGACGACTGCCGGGCGGCTATTCAACAGTCCGCTCGTTGCCAGCCGTTTGCCGTCCCGGGAAGTGACGAGGTTGGTGATCTGTTGTGAGAATGACTCAAGCGGCGCAGCAGCCTGCAGTCGATTCCAGATTCTAAGCGTGCCATCTTCGCCCGTCGTTGCCAGCAGCGGGGAATCGGCGTCCGCCTTTTCAACCGAAAACGTCGCCACGCCGGTGATCGGTCCGGCGTGAGCCTGCCACTGAAACGCCGAGGCCGCATCGGCGGCCGTCCAGGCTTTGACGAATCCCGTCGCGCTGCCGGACAGGATTATCGATTCGTCGGCGTTGAAGTCGAGTGCCGTGACGGGACCGGGTTGCTCGGCGAGTACAACTGGCTTGTCGAGCGCGTCTGCCGCAAAAACTCGAACCTCGCCGTTCGCTCCGCCCGTGACCGTGAGACGTCCGTCTCGCGAAACGCAGACTGCCTGTACGGCCTCGGAATGACTCGCTAATTCAGTCGGCGGCACCAGCGGCAACTTCCACAACTTGATGGTGCCGTCGACGCTTCCGGTCAGTAGCTGCGATGCCGTGGGATGATAAGCGAGCGTCCGGATCGGGCCGTCGTGAGCACCAGCCACGGCTGCGGCCTGGGCGAGGTCCACATTCCAGCAGCGAAGAAATCCCAGAGCATCGCCCGACGCGGCTTCTTTGCCGTCCGTGCGGAATGCGATTGAGTGAACTGGCTGCTCGTGTCCGGCCAGCGTGGCTGTGACTGCTCCGCTTTCCGGTTTCCAGAGCCGGATGGAATTGTCCGCGCTGGCTGTTGCGATCAGCTTTCCGTCGGCGGTACAGGCGGCCGCCTGTACGGGCATTGTGTGACCGGCAAGAGGGAGTGCCGGAGCTGGAAGTGACCAGACCCGGATCGTTCCATCCTGCCCGGCCGAAGCGATGCGTTTGCCGGCTGCTCGAAAATCGAGAGCGGTGATCGGTCCGTCGTGGCCAGCAACGGACAGCTGGTCGGCTCCATCAGCAGTTTTGCGAAAAATGATCGTCCCTTTGGCATTCGCAGCCGCGACGGTTAAACCGTCCGGTGAAAAGTCGAGTGCCGTCATCGCTCCGGCCTGAGCAGCAAGCTGCCTCAACGCCGTACCCGTCGCGAGGTCATAAAGCCGAACCGTCTGATCTGCCGAAGCCACCGCGACCAGGTTGCCATCCGGCGAAACGGTGACCGCGTTCACGGCGTCGGTAGGGCCGGCCAGGGTGCGAGGTGGGGTTAGCGGGAACCGCCACAGCCGAGCCGTTCCGTCTTCGGCCGTTGTGGCGATGCGTTCTGTGGCCAGGTGCCAGGCAATGCCCGTTAGCGCTGCAGTGTGAGCTCCCAGAACTCCCGCGGCTGTCGCGTTGGTTCCGTTCCAGAAGCGAATCTGGCCAGCGGAATCGCCGGTCGCAATGAGAGTCGAGTCGGTTCTGAAGGCACTCGCCGTGACCGGGCTGACATGTCCCGTTCCGGTCGCGACTGCGGCTCCGCTGATTCCGTTCCAGAGTCGGACTGAGTTGTCTCGACCACCTGTCATAAAGAATTGCCCGTTCGGAGCGAGGGCCAGCGTCCCGATCGGAGCCGTGTGGCCAGCCATCAGTTGAGGCGGCGTGGGTAGTTTCCAGAATCGAATCGTGCCGTCGTCTCCGGTCGTCGCCAGGCGTGCGTTGTCCGGATGAAAAGTCACGCTGCGAACCGGACCGCCGT
The DNA here is from genome assembly GCA_937904325.1 of uncultured Planctomyces sp. GTDB lineage: Bacteria > Planctomycetota > Planctomycetia > Planctomycetales > Planctomycetaceae > JABMPE01. The sequence goes on along the minus strand of CALGTK010000228.1, from coordinate 5,135 downwards.
GTCCGAGCAACTGAAGTCGGTCCGCTCCGTCGGCCAGGTTCCACAACTTGACGGCTCCAGATTCGCTGCCGGTTGCAACAAGCGTCGCGTTCGGGCTGATCGTCAGACTGCGGACGGACCCCGGCTGATCGGGCAGTTCACGAGCAACTCCGTCAGCGACATTAAACACGCGCACAACGCCATCCGGTCCGCCCGTAATGCAAGAGGCACTGTTGCTCGCGACGGCGACCAACTGCCCCACGATGTTTGCAGACGGAATTGCTTCGGGATCGACGACAGAGTTTGCTTCGGCCGAAGCCTGCGCCGCATCGGCGAGAATGCGATGCGGTGGCGTGTTGAGCTGCCATTGCCTGACCGTGCCATCTCGACCGGCGGTGAGGACAGTCTGGTTATTCGGTGCGAAAGAGAGCCCGCTGATGGCGTCGGGATGAGCGAAGAGAACTCGCCCCTTAGTCGGGTCCTCATCAAGGTACTTGCCCGGCGTCCAAAGCGTCACAGCACCGGAACTGTCGCCAGTTGCCCATTGATTTCCGTCGGCTCGGAACGCGGCCTGCAGGATCTCTGCCTGGTGGCCTGCGAGCGACTGCAACAGCTTGCCGGTCTTGCGGTCCCAGACGCGGACGACTTTATCATCGCCAACGGAGACCGCAAACAGTCCATCTGGTCGAACGGCAAGGTCGCTGATCGCGGCGGTGTGGCCAGTCCAGCTACTTGAAGGAGCGTCGGCGGGAACGTCCCAGAAGCGAATGGTGTTGTCGTTGGCTCCGGATGCAAGTGTGTTTCCGTCAGTGCTGATCGCCAGACTCAGCACGAGATTCTGATGCCCGGAAAGCGTACGAAGCGGCTCGCCGGTGCCCCCGTCCCACAACTTTACTGTGCCGTCGTAGCTGGCCGTCGCGAAGATGCGGCTGTCCGGAGTGAAGACCGCCGCACTGACTTCCGCCAGATGAGCGTTAATGACCTTGGACAGTTTTGTTGTCGCCGGTTCGGGTTCGGCTGCTTCCTGGGCGAGCAGCGAAACGCTCGCCAGGAGCCCCGACAGAAAATATCCGCATACAACGAAGCGGCACAGACCGAATCGACATCGATCCGCCGACCCTGGCCGCTTCAATCGTACCGTCGAACCGCCACGCATTGGCTTCTCCGACCACCGCGAAACGGAATCGGACGCCAATGCAAAAAGAGGCGACCGCTTTGCTGCCCGTCACGCGAAGCTCGATACGGAAATACTCTGGAAAAGAAAAACAGCCGAAGGGCGCGGGCCCTTCGGCTGACCGTTTTGAGAATCAAACCAGTTCGCGGATCGGTCGGCCTTCTTCCAGCATGTAAACCGGCCGTCCGGCTTCGTTGAAGAACTGAATCTTAGGGTCGACACCGAGCACCTGAAACACGGTCGCCATCAGGTCGGATGGCCGAATCGGCGTCGTCTTCGGGACATCAACTTTCGAAGCCGACTCACCAATAACCTGTCCCATCCGCAGCCCGCCACCGGACAGCGCCAGCGTGGACAACGGAGCCCAGTGATCGCGCCCGCCGTTCTTGTTGATCTTCGGCGTGCGGCCAAACTCGCCGCTGATTACGACAAGCACATTGCGATCCATGCTTCGCTGGTTGAGGTCCTCGATCAGAGCGTGCACGGCATGGTCGAGCTGAGCGGAAGTCTTCCGCATGCTCTCTTCAATTTTTCCATGCATGTCCCAGCCGCCGTACGAAACGGTGACGAAACCAGCTCCGGCTTCGACCAGTCGTCGGGCTCGCAGCATCTGCTGACCGAGTCCGCCGCCGTACAGCGCGGAAACTCGCGGGTCTTCGTTTTTCAGCTCGAACGCCCGTTGCGAGCGACTCAGGACAAGGCTGAAGGCCTGTTGCTCGAACGCGTCCAGGCCTTCCATCAGACCCGTGCTGTCAACCTGTCGATTGATGTTGTCCAGTCCGCTGAGCAGAGAGCGGCGGTTGTCGAGTCGGTTGTGCTTAACAGTCAGTGCCATGTTCTTTCGAGCCTGGCCGGCCGGATCGAACGGACTGTTCGCGGAACCCAGGAACGCGGCTCCGTCGGAACCGATTCCGCCCAGCCGCACGTAAGTCGGCATGCCAGTCCGAGGATGATTCGAGCCCCTTATTCGAGACACAATCGACCCCATGGACGGACGCGACGGCAGGCCTCCGTTGTCGATGTTGCGGTTGTCGTATCCTGTCATCAGCCAGTGAGTGCCACCGCCGTGCCCGCTGTTGGTGTGAGCAAACGACCGGACGATCGCCATCTTGTCAGCAACCGTAGCCATCTTTGTAAACGTGCCGCCAAGGGTGACTCCCGGCAGGTTCGTGGAGACTTCTCCCGTGACGCTGCGGTACTCCTTCGGAGCCGTCATCTTGGGATCAAATGTCTCAACGTGAGTCGGCCCTCCGCCCAGCCAGACCCAGATCACAGACGTGTCTGGAAGCGATGCTCTGCCGTTCACGGCCTCCGTTCGGGCACGCATCAGATTGCTCAGGGTAAGCGACGTTGTCCCTAATGCCCCGACCTTTAGAAAGTCCCGTCGGGTATTGCCATTACAGTCCCGAAAACGCCTGCCTGTCTCGAAAGTCAGCATTCGTCACGCTCCTTCGAAATCGCTTTGAGAGTCGGTCGAGCAGAACTGATGAGCCAACAAATCAGTCTTCGCCGATATGTGTGGAATCTTACATCGGTCGGGCGGACCACCACAATTGAAGGTCAGTGCAGACGTCACTGTCGTTCCACCGGATCGAGCGTTTCCAGCCTCACCAGAAACTGCTCAAACAACAGAGTCGTCAAGTCATCGAGTCGCGGCAGGGCGGGCTATTGTTCCGTAATATTACGCCAGTACTGGTCGGCCATTTCGATGGCCCGGCTGATGACTTTCTGTTTGAACTGTTGCTGCAGTTCCGGATGCAGACCGATGCAATTCACAGCACGAATTGCCTTGTGGAGCTGTTCCTTGGATTGTGCACCGGACTGTTTAATTTTCAGAAGCCGCAGAGCCTGTTTTTCAATTCTCATCGTCTCTGTCCACGGACGTGCATCCCAGATTTTAACCGTTGCGTCATCGCTGGCGGTGACCAGACGCAGCCCGCCGGGGGTGAATACGACATCGGTGACGCCACTGGTATGTCCTCTGAGTGTGAGCATCACCTGGGCGGTCCCGGTATCCCAGATTCTTACCGTGTTGTCCCATCCGCCGGAGGCCAGACGATCACCATCGGGACTGTACATGACACTCGTCAATCGGTCGGTATGTCCAGTCAATGTGTGGGCTTTCTTTCCGTTGCTCAAATCCCAGACCGCAACGGTGCTGTCAAAGCTGGCCGATGCCAGGTGTCTGCCGTCCGGAGCGAAGGAGAGATCTGTCACATCGTGATCATGACCCTGCAGTGTGAGTGTCACTTTTCCGGTAATGACATCATAGACCCTGATGGCATGGCCGTCGGGATTTCCCGTTCCACACGCCAGCAGATCTCCTTTGGGACCAAAATTCAGGCTGTAGACGGGACCTTTATTTTCCTTGAGCGTGAGCGTTATTTTTCCGGATTCCAGATCCCGGAGCTCGATGGTGCCGTTTTGATGCCCTGTCGCCTGGTACTTTCCGTCCGGACTGCAGCAGACCAGACTGACGTTTCCGTTTTCGCTGGACTGCTCAAGGATCTTCCGGCCGGACTGCATCTCCCATGTGATGACTGTATCGCTGTCCGTTGTGGCAAGTCGTTTCCCATCCGCGCTGAATGACACACTGTTGACATGCCATGAGCTGACTGCCGTTCCGTCTGGATTGCGTTTTCTCAACAGGTGTGTCCGCAACCCGGAATCCGTATTCCAGACCCTCACACCTTCGGTACCGGTGAACGCCACACTCCGCGAATCAGGACTGATGGCGACCTGGCCTTCTCCCAGCCGCCCCCGGATCGTTAATGGTTCCTGCCGCGTATCGGGGTTCCAGACTCGGATTGAATTGTCGTGGTTTGTCGATAACAACTGCATCCCATCCGGATTGAATGCCACCTGATAGACTCGATCGGTATGGCCTCGGAGCGTGAATTGCTCCACTCCGGAATGTGGGTTCCAGACTTTCACTGAACTGTCATCGCTGCCGGTGGCCAGCAATGATCCGGTTTGATTGAAGGCCACACAGGTCGTTCTATCCTGGTGACCTCTGAGTGTGTGCTGCTCCTGTCCGGTCTGCGGGTCCCACAGTTTGACAGTGTTGTCCCAGCTGGCGGAGGCCAGTTGTGTTCCGTCCGGGCTGAATGCCACCGCGGATGTGATGTCGGTGTGTCCGTTCAGCGTCCATTGCAGTTCGCCCGTGCTGGCATCCCACACGCGGATTGATTTGTCCCAGCTGGCGGAAGCCACGCGGGTTCCGTCTGGACTGAAGCACGTATCAGTGACCTGAAAGTCGTGCCCTTTCAGTGTGAATTGAGCCTCATCGCTTCCAATCTGCCACAGTTTTACAGTCTTGTCGTGACTGGCTGATGCCAGACGTGTTCCATCCGGACTGAATGCAACACGGTTCACTCCATCGGTGTGACCTGCCAGTGTACGCAACACCTTGCCTGTGGCAGCGTCCCGGATTTTCACAGTGTTGTCCCAGCTTGCAGTTGCCAGTCGAGTGCCGTCGGAATTGCAGGACACGCAGTTCACAATGCTCTTGTGCCCTTCCAGAGTGAACTTCTCAGTATTGTTTTTGATGTCCAGTACCTTTGGGTAGTACGTATGCTTTTCATTCAGAACCACAGTCAGACCGTCCGGCATGAACAGCATTTTGGGCGTATGGTCGAACGTTTTTGTCAGACCCGTTGAATTGCCCCTGTAACTGTCCCAGTAATACCACTCGAATCCCTTGAACTCTTCACGATCACGATACTGATCCAGCAGTGTTTTCACGTTACGCACCTGCCCTGCGGCCCAGCCGCTCTGGATCAGCAGCATGTCCGAGCGGTAAGCGTTGCGATCGGCGATGACCAGCAGATGTTTCGCTTTTTCTGATTCCGAGCGGGCAACCGCTTCGGCCGAGAGTGCTTTCTGTTCGCTGTTTTTCGCGAGTTGTCGTTCATTTTCTGCGATGTTCTGCTGCCGCAGTGCCTCTGCAGCATGCTGTTCTGCCTTGAGGCGTGCGTCTTCG
>CALGTK010000227.1 GCA_937904325.1 uncultured Planctomyces sp. | reverse complement strand
GTCACCGCGCACCGATACAATTTTCGCATCGGCAACGACCGCGTCGGCAATGAGGAAAAATCTATTTGTATGCCTGAGGTAAGATGGCCAGGCAGTTAAACTGGTCTGGCCGTCGTGCCATGCAGTTTCAGTAGCTTTTCTACGCACTAAGTGTGCCTTTTTCTGAATTTGCAGGCCAGCCCAGATTCTCACAGGCTGGGGTGCTTAGGAAAAACAAGAATTGTCCACGCCAGCATCATGACGGGGTAACGCCAGCGACCAGGATTCGTTGCGCCGATGAGTGGCTGCAGGTTGGGACGCTCATGTGAGCGACACGTTCGAACAGATAATCTTTCTGGCGGGTCAGAACGAAATCCGTCGGTTGTGGACGAAATTGGTAATGCACAGCCAGAAGTGAGCGTTCAAACAAGTCGGAGTCGCTTGCGAAGCAGCCACTCTGCGGTAAGCAGCAGTGTAAACAGGACCAGGATTTCCCATCTTGCCCAAAGTCGGATTGGCTCCTCCGACTGGATCGGCACTGGTCGACCTCGAGGGACATCTCCTGGCAGGTTGCTGGCCGTCGCGAGGCTGTAGTACTTTCCGCCGGTTTTCCGGGCCGCCCCGGACAGTTCGGCGGTGTCCAGGCCGCGAATCCTCATCTCACGATCGGGAGCCTCGACGCGAAAGTCTGCGGACGGTGGTGAGTCCGTAAAATCTGGTTGAGCCACCCAGGCGTGATAGGTGCCCTCGGACAGCCGGCGAAGCTGACCTTCGAAAGCGTTGGGGGCCTGCGGAACTTTCGAAAGAGCCACCGTCTGGGTGTCGGCACCTCGGCGTTCGACAATGACTTCGACAGGAGCATCGCCCGTGGGAATTTCTTCCTCATTGAAGAAGCGAACCCGCAACGTCACTTTTTCTCCACGGTTATAAACTACTCGATCGGATTTCAGCTCGGCTAACTTTGATTGGCCGAGCAATCGTGAGCGGCTTAAGTAGCGAATCGCCTGCACCCAGTAGCGTCCGTAGTAGAGGTCTCCTACGCGACGTCGCCAGGACCACGTTTCGTCGGTCGCGTGAAAGATGACTTTTCCGGCTCCGAAACGTTGCATCAGGATCACGGGTAAGCGGCGTTCGGCGCCGAGACGAGTCGGATGTTCGGCAAAGACGATCGCTCCGGGTTTGATCGTTGGCACATCGATCAGCCAATGAAACCCCGGCAAGCTGTTCCAGATTTCCCGACTGTTGTCTTCGTCGGTGTCGAACCGAAAAATGGGTGTGCTCTTCTGGCCTTCCAGCGTGAGCTGAGGATGAAACGGCGTGATGATCGGCTCGTCAGGTGGCGGAATTTTGACGCCTTCAAGATCGATCGGCAGCAAGGTTTCGAGATCCGTTCCTTTGTACGAAACCGGGTTGAATTGCTGGCCGGCAATCATGATCAGTCCGCCGCCGGCTTCACCAACGAAGTCGGTGAGATTTTTGAGAACAGAGGGACTTAAATACTGGAGATTAACGTCTCCAAAGATGACCGTATCGTAGGCAAAGAGTTGGTCGCGACTGACGGGAAAGCGCCCACGCAACGGTTGCGCGGTGGCATCCTGATCGGCGTATTGCAGATCGGCATCCTGGAGAACAGTGTGCAGCTCGATGGTGCGCTCACGTTCGAGCAACACTTTCAACTCGCGAAACTCCCATCTCGGTGCCGAGTCAACCAGCAGGACTCGTATGCGGCCTTCACGAACGCTGACCTGCCTGACTTCCGAATTGTTCGTCCGATCTACTTCCGTCGATTTCGGAGTGACTTCAACGATGAATTCGTAGTCGCCGGCTTCTTCAGGAATCCAGGTAATCTCTAACGGTAGAGTTTGTCCATCGTTTGCCGCGGTGATTTGTTTTGAGGCCAGCACCGATCGATTCGACTTGTCTCGCAGAATCAGGTCGACCGACTTTCCTTTGAAGCCGAACGCTTTCAGCTTTGCGGTAAACGTAATGGGGTCTCCGACGAAGGCGACCTCGTCGACCAGCGTGTCGTACAGATTGAGATCGTGCATCGCTTCTTCACTGCCGATTCCGACCGTGTAAAGTGGGATAAGCCGCTGTGCTGCCAGACCAGCTACTTTTGAAAGCCGTTCGGCATCACCACCGCTCGAAATTCCGTCCGAGAGAATCACGACCACTGTCGGCAGTGAGCCTCGAAAGTCATTCAGAACTTTACGCAACGCAGCGGCCGGTCGAGTTTCGCTGCCGACTGGTTCGAGATTTCTGATCGACTCGACAAGGCCGTCGATCTGATTGCCGGATTCCGCGTCAAGACTGCCGAGCGGGCTGGCTGATTCAGAAAAACGATAGACGCGAAGCTGATGACGCTGCTGCAGTTCGCGTAAAAACTCAGCTTTATTTCCAGTCACGATTCCCTGGCCAATCGCAAGACGCGATGTTCTGCCTGCACCGGTTGCAGCAGCGAACCGTTTTGCTGCCGACTCGTCACGCGAGTTGGAGTACCGATCTTCCAGGCTCATGCTGGCAGAATCGTCCAGCAGAATCGCAATGAACGGTAGCCCCGTTCGGTCAACGACCAGAGTGATCTCGGAAAGAACGATCAGCACGATGCCAATCACGGCTAGCCGTAACGCGACCAGCCCAAAGCGGCTTGTCCGTGACGCCGCACTTGCATCACGCCTGTAAATCCACCAAACGTAAGTCAGCAACGAAATCGTGCAAAGCAACACACTCCACTGCGGCATCCCCGACGGCCACGGAGTCTGGTAAAGCCAGCTCCATTGCGTCCCCTGTCCCGGCTGAGCGGGCGGAACGCCGAGATACCATTCGAGGAAATTCTTCATGGACGAAGCATGCCACGCTGCACAATCTGACCGTTCGCTGGCCGTCGTCCTGAGAGTTGCTCGTCAGACGGCGCGACCCGGCGATGATAACGCGCCACGAAGCATCCGACATCGAGGTTAGCGTGCAGCGGCGAAATCCCTTCCTTTCAATCGAATTTTCTTTCTGGATCGCCTGGAATGGCCGCCAATCGCGATACACAAAACAATGGCTTAAAATTGGCGGGGCGTAGGTATTGACGCACCGGATTTGCACGTCGGCAATCTGTGGTGCTAAAAGACGCAATCTGATAATCGACAGTTGCTGCTCAGACGCCGGCTTCCGGGATGTCGAGCTGGATGTGCAGGTCTCGGAGTTGGACGGAGTCGACTTCGCTCGGGGCTTCGGTCATCTGGTCGCCGGCCTTTTGAGTTTTCGGGAAGGCGATGACGTCTCGGATGTTGTCGTTGGCCAGGAACATCATCACCCAGCGGTCCAGGCCCAGGGCGATTCCTGCATGAGGAGGAGCTCCGTAGCGGAGGGCGTTGAGCAGGAAGCCGAAGCGTTCTTCTGCTTCTTCTTTTTTGATGCCGATAAAATCGAAGACTTTTTGCTGTACCTCCGGATCGTGAATACGAACGCTGCCGCTGGCGGCTTCGTAACCGTTGCAGACGAGGTCGTACGATTGCGCTCGCATGGCGCCCGGGTCGGTTTCGAACAGTTCGAGGTCTTCGATGTTCGGGTAGCAAAACGGGTGATGCTCGGCCTTCCAGCGATCGTTTTCGTTGTCGCGTGAGTACAGCGGAAACTCCAGTACCCACAGAACGTTGATGTCCATCGGGTCGTAGAGTTCGAGTTCTTTGCCGAGTCGAACTCGCAGCGAAGCCAGCGCAGCCGAGGTGACGGCACACTTGTCAGCGACGAAGAACAGCAGGTCGCCGTTTTCACCGCCAAGAGCTTCAATGATCGCCTTTTGATCTTCTTCCGAGAAGAACTTGGCGATTGGTGAATCGAGTGCTCCTTCTTTCACGCGGAAAAAGGCAAGGCCTTTGGCTCCGTAGTCGCCGACGAATGCGGTCAGTTCGTCGATGTTACGGCGGCTGTATTTTTCAGCAGCACCCTTGGCGTTAAGACCTCGGACTCGTCCGCCACCTTCGATCGTTTTGGCGAAGACACCGAATCCGCAACGGGCAGCGATTTCGCCGATGTCGGCCAGTTCCATTCCAAATCGCATGTCCGGTTTGTCATTGCCAAATCGTTCGACGGCTTCTTTATGAGTGAGTCGTGGCAGTGGAAGTTGGATGTCCGTGCCGCGGACTTCTTTCACCATGTGCGCAATCAGTCCGTCGATCGTGGTGAGGATGTCCTCCTGGTCGACGAATGACATTTCGACGTCGATCTGAGTGAATTCGGGCTGCCGGTCGGCTCGCAGATCCTCGTCACGGAAGCAGCGGGCGATCTGATAGTAACGGTCCAGGCCGCCGACCATCAGGAGCTGTTTGTAGAGCTGCGGTGACTGCGGCAGAGCGTAGAACTCGCCTGGATGCACGCGGCTGGGAACCAGATAATCGCGAGCGCCTTCCGGAGTGCTCTTGCCGAGCATCGGCGTTTCGACTTCCAGGAAATCCAGATTGTCAAAGTAGTCTCGCGTCGCCTTGCAAAGTTTGTGTCGAAGAATCATCGCTTCCAGCAGAGCCGGACGTCGCAGATCGACGTAGCGATACTTCAGACGCAGGTCTTCGTTCGGAATGTTCTCGCCGGTCGGCTCGAACGGTGGCGTCTTGCTCTTGTTATGAACAATCAGCTCGGTCGCTCGGATTTCGATTTCACCCGAGGCGATGTTCGGGTTGACGAGTCCTTCGCCCCGCAGACGGACTACACCGTTTGCCTGAATGACGTCTTCGTTGCGAAGTGAGCCGGCCAGTTCGTGAGATTTGGCACTGTCACTGGGATCGAAGACGACTTGGATAAGACCGTAACGGTCTCGGACGTCGATGAAGATCAACCCGCCGTGGTCACGGTAATTATTGACCCAGCCGCAGACCTTAACTTCGGTTTCAGCGTGGTCTTTTGTCAGTTCGCCGCAATTGTGAGACCGGAGCACGATAGTGACCTTTGATTGGTATTGGTTGAAACTTCGACCGCGCGGGACGCGGGATGGGATTGATGTGAAATTGTTTGATGTCTTAAGCTGTGTGAAGGAAGAGTTCACTTTCTTCACAGTAATATCCTGACCTCACCTCTCGGAAACAGGGTGCTCCTCTACCAGAGACTCAAGTTCCCGATTGAGATCCTGGTTTTGTGCCGGGTTAGTCAAAATATCGCCCAGGTTCGCAAGGCCATAGTCACCGTGAATTTCGGATCCAGACGGAACGGAATCCAAGAACGATGCAGTCGTCGGAGTGCGGCAGGCCAGACATGATCTGCCGATGAAGCGGTTTGCCGGATCGGCGATCTTCGACTTCCAGACCGCTTCGCTGCAGCGGATTTCGCTCCACAAATCAGCGATCTGGGCAGCCTAAAGCAGCCTGTCCTCAGACGGAAGGGGTACGAAGTCATTTTCCCGTTTGCAGACAGTCATCGTTTACCTGGTTTGACAGTTTCTTCCAGACTTACACATTGCTACCTCAAATCTTTTTCCATTCGTGGTTCGAAAGTCTGACAATTTTCGGGCGAACCTGCCGATGTCACTTCGTGTCGACCGTTGTTGCAAATGCAGATTCTGGCTCGACATGGCAGCTTGACGGGTCCGATAGTCAGGGGTAGAGTAACTTTTCGAAGTTTTGGGCCGCGAAAACGACGAAAGCTGATTGAAGCTCCAATGAACCAGAACCTTCTCAACTTAAGTCTACTATTGCTACACCCCCCCGCGGGAATGGCTTAGGTTGTATTGACCGTTTCGGTCGAATCAGACGAAAACAACCCTGAGGCTTCCCTGCCTCGGGGTTTTTTTTGTTTCCATTTTTGCTGGTACCACCCGGCGCGACTCAGTGACAGTTTTTCGACAACCTGGTTTACCGAGTCAATTTTCACCCCAGCTCCTGGAGAGCGATCCGATGTCCGGCGATACGATTACGATTTTCGACACGACTCTCCGGGATGGCGAGCAGTCACCTGGCTGCAGCATGACAACCGACGAGAAGATGGAAGTCGCGAAGGCGCTGGTGGAACTCGGCGTCGACGTCATCGAAGCTGGTTTCCCGATCGCCTCACCCGACGACTTCAAAGCCGTCCAGGAGATAGCGCGCCAGTACGGCAGCCAAACGACGATTTGCGGTCTTTCCCGTTGTCGGGCTGATGACATTGACCGAGCCGGCGAAGCACTCAAAGACGCCGAGCAGCGACGCATGCACGTGTTTCTCGCCACTAGCGCCATCCATCGCGAGCACAAGCTCAAGATGGGCAAGGACGAAATCGTCCAGCGAGCGGTTGAGATGGTCGAACGTGCGAAATGCTTCACCGACGACGTCGAATTCTCGCCGGAAGATGCCGCGCGGACGGAACTCGATTTCCTCTGCGAAGTGACTGAAAAGACTATCGCGGCCGGAGCGACGACCGTCAACATTCCTGACACGGTGGGTTATTCAACGCCGTCGCACTTCTTCAACATCATTCGACATCTCAAAGAGAATGTGCCGAACATCGAGCAGGCTGTCATCAGCACGCACTGCCATAACGACCTCGGATTGGCCGTGGCGAACAGTCTCTCGGCGATCGAAGCTGGAGCACGGCAGGTTGAATGCACGATCAACGGTCTCGGCGAACGAGCCGGCAACGCGGCGCTTGAAGAAATCGTCATGGCAATTCAGACGCGGAAAGACCACTACAAAGTCGGCACGAACATCAACACGAAGAAACTGTTCTCGACCAGCCGGCTCATTTCGAGAATCACCGGAATGCTCGTGCAGCGGAACAAGGCGATTGTCGGTCAGAACGCGTTCGCGCACGAAGCAGGCATCCATCAGCACGGTATGCTTCAAAACCGAAGCACCTACGAAATCATGCGGCCGGACGACGTCGGATACGTTGGCACGAATCTCGTTCTCGGCAAACACAGCGGCCGGCACGCGTTCAAGGATCGCGTGAAGCATCTCGGCTACGATCTCGATGACTCGCTTGTCCAGGAAGTATTCGACGAATTTATCGCGCTCGCTGATAAGAAAAAGGACGTCTACGACTCGGACATCATCGCCTTGATCGAAGGTCACGTCGGCGAGAGCCAGGACCAATGGTCACTCGACCGATTCCACACCGTTGCCGGAACTGATGTCCTCCCGACGGCCACTTTAGAAATGCACCGCGAAGGATTCGAAGAACACTTCCAGGACGCAGCAACCGGCGACGGCCCGGTCGACGCTATCTTCAAAGCGTTGGAGCGAGTCGTTGGCATTGAAGCTCGACTCACCGACTACCAGGTCCGCAGCATCTCCAGCGGGAAAGATGCTCAGGGCGAGGTGATGGTCGAAATCAACGTCAACGACCGAGTCTTCCACGGTAAAGGCGTGAGCACAGACATCGTCGCTGCCAGCGCTCGAGCTTACCTCAAAGCACTGAATCGTGCGGCTGTCGAAAGCTCGGCAGGCGGTGACGAATCTCCCGTGGAAAATCCGTAAATCGTGATCCCGCGTGGTTTTTCGCTCAGACTCTACGGTAAACTGACGAATCGCTGCCAAAACCTAACGCTGCTCACGCAGCATTCCCGCAGGAGTCGGAAATATGGCTGCTGGAAAACAATCGACGCCGAATGCCGAACTCTGGATTGCCCGGTGCTGGAGGCGGTTGCGGTTTGGGCAGTTTCTGACCTCGGCGGCTGACTGGCTGGCGGTTTATCTGTTTGTGCTGGGTAGCACTGTGCTGATCACAAAGCTCGCGATGCCCGAGTTCTGGCCAAACGTTTTGTGGCTGGTTTCGGGTGCTGTTCCGGTTGCGTTTGCGGCGTGGTGGATATCTGGTCGCGAATTGTTCTCTCGGACGGAATCGGTCGCACTGCTGGATAACCGGCTCGAAGCAGGCGGGTTGCTGATGACGTTGTGCGAAGCTCCCGACGAACTGTGGGAAGAGCGACTGCCTCAACTGGAGACGCTCTGGAAGACCAGCCTCCCGCAGTATCGACCGGTGAGGTTTGCTCGACAGATGGCCGGGCCGTTTGTTTTTGTGCTGGCCGCGTGCCTGGTGCCCCTTCGTGAAGTGGAAGCTGCGTCGACGCTCAAGAACACTGCTGGCGAACAGGCGACTTCGCAGCTTCAGGAACTGCTGACGGAACTCGAAAAGTCTGACGTGCTGGAAGAGGAAGAAAAGCAGGAACTGGAAGACGAGATCGCCAGGCTGGTCGAAGAGACCAGAGACACGCCGCTGACTCACGAGAAGTGGGAAACCGTTGACGCCCTGCAGGAACGCATGCGAATGCGGGTTGAGACGACGGCTGCCGAACTGGCAACGGCCCAGCAGGCACTTGCCGCATTGAAAAATGCAGCGGACGGAGACTTCAGTCAGCTGTCGATCGAGTCGATGGAAATGCTCAGCAAAGACGTACTGAAGACGTTGCAGAAGATGGCTGACAAGGGCGCATTCGACAGTATGCCCCGAGACCTGAAGGACCAGCTTCAGCGGCTCATGAAGAACAACAAAAGCGGCGGGTTCCAACTGCCGAAAGAACCATCCGAATTATCGGAAACGCTCGACAACCTGAACGATTTTCTGGAAGGAGAATCGAAGAAGTTGTCCGAGCTTCGCTCCAAGTGCAAAGGAGGCAAGTGCCAGGGCTGCGCCGAATGCGAAGCCGGCTGTACGTGCTCCGGCCCGACCGATGTTGCCTGCACCTGTCCCAACTGCCCGAACGCTGGAGGTCAAGGTACAGGCAATATGCCAGGAAGCGGCGGAATCAGCCGAGGACGCGGAGACGCAGACCTGACCTGGGGCGACGAGTCCACGTTGGAAAACACAAAGTTCAAAGAATCGGTTCTTCCGCCGGGGATGCTCGACAAGCCTCGCGATGAGGTCGTTGGAGTCACAATCGCTGTGCCGGAAACCGACGTCGCTGGTTCTGCTCCTCGTTCCGCTGCCCGAGCAGCGACAGCCGCATCAGGCGACGAAACCTGGAAAGGCACCGTCCGCCCCCGGCATCGTTCCGTCGTAAAACGCTATTTCGACAAGCGGGCTTCGGAGAAGTAGGCAGCCTGCCAGGGCTCTTTGATTCTGGAACTGAGCTTTTTTCGGTACGCTTCTCGGGATCGAATCAACCTGCGGGGAAGATTTGAACGCAGAGTGCGCAGGGGAGTTGCGGAGAAAAAGAGAGTCTCCCGCCTCTGCGAGTCCTCTGCGCACTCTGCGTTCCGATACTCCAGCCAGACGATAGAACTTATGACTGCTACCGCCGAAACCAGGCATTTTCAGATCAGCGGCGTTAACGTCGATGATACTTTTGCCGAAGCCTTTCCGGTCACGGGGGCTCGGCTGATCATCACTGCTGAGAACCATCGGTGGGCTCAAACGTCGGCTGACGAGTTCTGTGGATTCGCGACCAGCGTGATTGCCTGCAAAGTTGAAGCAGCCACCGAGCGGCAGCTTTCAGCCGAAGAAACGCCAGATGGACGACCAGGAGTCTCCGTGCTGGTTTTTGCGTTCAGCCGCGACGATCTGGCCAAAGCCGTCGCCGATCGAGTTGGCCAGTGCGTTCTTACATGCCCGACGACGGCGTGCTACGACGGCTTGCTCGGTGGAGAGAAAGAACAACGGATTCCAATCGGAGCCGCGCTGAGATTCTTTGGCGACGGGAATCAGATTGCTAAGAAACTCGGCGATCGGCGATTCTGGCGGATCCCGGTGATGGACGGTGAATTCGTCTGCGAAGACAAAATCGGAACGCTGACCGGTATCGGCGGCGGAAATCTGCTGATCTGTGGCGTAGAGCAGGCTGCGGCTTTGAATGCTGCTGATACGGCCGTTTCAGCGATGCGAAAAGTTGCGGACACGATTCTTCCCTTTCCCGGCGGCATCGTTCGCAGCGGAAGTAAAGTCGGGTCGATCTACAAAAAACTGCCAGCCAGCACGAACGATGCTTATTGCCCGACTCTGCGAGCAAGAACTAAGTCTGCACTACCGGAAGGCTCTGAGGCTGTTTACGAAATCGTCATTGATGGCCTGACTTTCAAATCAATTCAGCAGTCGATGAAGGCAGGACTCCACGCGGCGGCCGCGTGCGAAGGTGTGACGCTGATCACGGCCGGCAACTACGGCGGAAAACTCGGCAAGCACCATTTTTATCTCAAAGATTTGATCGACGTCTAGCAATTGGTTGAAGAACGTGCAGGCCGGACCGAGGAGCGAAACGCCGATGTTCCTGTATCTGTAAATCGGGATTGCCTGAGTGTCGCCGCGTTTGATCCGGCCTGCGCGTTGCATTTTTCACTGACCAGCGAGGAACGTCAGCGGAAAAGTTTTCGCGAGGATGACAACTATCGAAACTGGTTTAGACCGTCTTCAGGTGCTGCAATGTGGGTAAAAATCTGCGGAATCCGCGATGTTGAAACGGCTGAGCGAATCGTTTCGCTCAGACCTGACGCCGTCGGACTGAACTTTTTTGAGAAGTCGCCGCGGCATGTCGATCGAGCGGTCGCGGCAGAGATTTCTATCACCCTGCCAACCGAAATCGACGCCGTCGGTTTGTTCGTGAATCACGAATTGAACGACGTGGCTGACACCGCTCAGCAGTGTGGCCTGACAATGATCCAGCTTCACGGCGACGAACCGCCTGAGTTTCTGGCCGAGCTGAAGGCTTGCTCCTCGAAAGTGAAGATTTTGCGGGCGTTCCGTGTGGACGATAGTGGCCTCACGCAAGTCGCGGATTACCTTGCCGAATGCCGGAAACTAGGCGTTTGTCTAACGGGCTGCCTGATCGATGCTCGCGTGGATGGCGAGTATGGCGGAACAGGGTGCACGGCCCCTTGGGATTTGCTGGCGGATCAGTATGATTCCGAGCGTTGGCCGCGACTGATCGTCGCCGGCGGCCTGCATCCCGGCAATCTGGCGGACGCAATTCGTGTCACGAGGCCCTTCGGCGTCGACGTCGCCAGCGGAGTCGAGTCTGAACGCGGAGTCAAAGATTTGGCTTTGGTGGAAGACTTCATTCAGGCCGCGCGGCAGGCAGATTAATAATTGAACTCATGCGACGTTTTGAACACAGAGATCGCAGAGTTTGAGTAACGCAGAAGTAAAATGGGTCTCCTGTCTTCTATGCGAGCCCCTCAGAGAATTTTGCGTTCCATTGTAAGATTCGAATTCAAATCAAATTCTGAATAGTCGCGGAAAGGTTCAGTTATCATGGCAGAAGTTCAAGCATTTCAGGCGTTGAGATACGATGTCGCTCAGGTCGGAGATCTTTCAGATGTAATTGCCCCGCCGTACGACGTCATCGATGGGGTGTTTCAGGACGACCTCTACAAAGCTCACCCCTGTAACTGTGTTCGTCTGATCCTGAACCGTGACGAGCCCGAAGATGCCGGCGTCGAAGATCGCTATGCCCGTGCTTCAAAATTCTTCAAGCAATGGCAGCAGGATGGCGTGCTGATTCGTGAGCACGAAAACGCACTCTACGTCTACCATCAGGAATTCGAGTGGGAAGGGACGAAGTACGTCCGCAAAGGATTCCTCGGTCGTCTGAAGCTGGAAGAGTTTGGCAAGGGCAATGTCTTCCCGCACGAACAGACAATGCCCGGTCCGAAGAAGGATCGTCTGGCACTGATGAGTTCCTGCGAAGCTAACCTGTCGCCAATCTTCGGCCTGTTTCCGGACGAGCAGAACGAAGCTCAAACAATTCTTGAAGACGCGGCAATCTCGCTGACTCCGCTCGTAGCGACCGATCATCTGGGAGTCGTGCATCGGATGTGGCCAGTGACCGATCCCGCCGCCATTTCGAAGGTACAGGAAATTCTCGCCGACAAGCCGATCTTCATCGCCGACGGTCATCATCGCTACGAAACGTCGTGCAACTACAAGAACGCTCAGGCAGAAGCCGGCAAGCTGAGCGACACGTCGGCTGCCAACTGCACGCTGATGATGTTCTGCGGGATGGAAGACCCCGGCCTGGCGATCCTGCCGACTCACCGTCTGGTTTCAGGATTCCCGGAACTCAGCACCGACGACATCAAAGCAGCACTGGGCGAACACTTCAGCATCGAAGAAGTCGACACCGCGGACGCTGCCTGGGAATCGATGGAAGCCGACGGCGGCCAGGAAGTCTTCGGCATCGGCACGCCATCCGACGGCAAGTGGCTGCTGCTTCGAGCGACCGACACCAGTCTGATGAACGAACTTGCTCCCGAGCAAAGCGACGTCTGGCGGGGCCTCGGCGTCAGTATCCTGCACCGGCAGATCGTTGATCATCTACTGAAAGGTAAGCACCCGGAAGCCGATCCGAAATTCAAGTTCGTTCACCTGATGGACGAAGTCCACACCGGTATGAACGAGAAAACCTGCCAGCTCGCCATTCTGGTCATGCCGGCTCAGATCGAACACGTTCAGGCAATTTCCGAAGAGCTGGAGCGAATGCCGCCAAAGAGCACATTCTTCTACCCGAAACTGCTCTCTGGCCTGGTCTTCAACCCACTGGCGTAGTTTCAAACAGTCTTACCTGCGAATCCCGTATTGTCATGCCCGCGCAGACGGCCCTCCCGTTTTGATGCAGTCCGTGCGGGGGCAGTGTCGAAGCCAATGGACGCAGCCCGTTCGATAAACTAGGCACACCTGGCGATCGAAAATACGTTTGCCATCGTGAATATGTCGGGGGCAAAGAATTTGATGGTTGATGACATATGCTGCCTGCTCAACAACTGAAGCCTTCGCTGCTGCCTCCGCAGGGGCTGCAGGATGAGCCGGTTTGAGCGGCGGCTTCTGCTGCCTTCGCGCGGTCGGCCAGGAGTTCGGCGGTGCGGGCGTCGCCGGTGATGATTTTGAAGCCGAGGTCTTCGATCATCCGGAAGTCTTCCATCGCCGCCTGCCCCTTCGTTGTCAGGTAGTCGCTGACGAAGAGCGAGTTGGCCGGGTAGAGGCTCATGGCCTGCATTGATCGGATGTTGACTTCGCGGCCGCCGGCAATACGGATCTCGACGTCCGGATTGGCGAAGCGGAACAGACAGAGCGTTTTCAGGCAGAAGCGAGGATCCAAATCCCACTTGCCTTCGAGTTGTGTGCCATCGATCGAGTTCAGGAAGTTGACCGGAATCGATTCGACTTTGATGTCTCGCAGTTCGATCGCGACGTCGACCAGGTCGGCGTGTTCTTCGCCCATGCCAGCGATGACTCCGGCACACAGTTCCATGCCGGCGTTGCGAGCGACTTTCAGCGTGTCGAGGCGATCGTCGAATGTGTGGGTCGAGCAGATGTCGTCGTAGTATTTCCGGCTGGTGTTCAGGTTGTGGTTGATGCGGTCGACACCGGCGTCTTTCAGAGTCGTTGCCTGGTCAGGGCTGAGGATTCCCATGCAGCAGCAGATATGCAGGCCGTATTCGTCTTTGATCTTCTTCACGACGCTGGAGACGTGATCGACGTCGCTGTTCGACGGACCTCGACCGCTGGTCACGATGCAGTAGGTTCGAGCCTGAGAATCGTAGGCCTGCTTCGCTCCGGCCAGGATCTCCTCTTCGTTCAGCAGGTTGTACTTCTCGATCGGTGCGGTCGACTTCACATTCTGCGAGCAGTAGCCACAGTCTTCTGCGCAAAGGCCGCTCTTGGCGTTCTTCAGAAAGTACAGGTGAACGTTATTGTCGAAGTGATGACGACGGATTCGCCAGGCGGCGTCGAGCAGCGACAGTAGTTCCGTATCATCAGAACTGAGGATCGCCAGGCCTTCTTCCTTCGTCAGCGAATGACCGGCAAGAACACGATCAGCGAGGTCGGACCATGTATTCAGGCTTGAAGTGATTTCAGCAGTTGCCATAAGACTCTCGACGTGCGAATCAGTAAGTTTCTGTGTGGATAAGTCGGCCTTTGCCAGAGGATTGGGCCAGCCGAGCGATAGAACCGCTCAGTTTACCGGTTCCTGATTCGACAAGACACCCAGCGGTCAGGCATGGGATTCTGAGTCTCGCATGACCTTTGACCATGTCAGCGGCTGACCGATGTCGCCAGCCTTCTTTGGCAGCGGAATCAGGCTGAGAAGCATCGAGAGTCCAATTGCCGAGAAGAATCCGATTGGCCAGAACCAGAGCGAAAACCAGTCGGAGTGAGCGTCCATTTGCCAGACGGTGATGGCCGCTCCGGCGAAGGTCCCCAGCAGGACTCCCAGCCAGGTGGCTCGACGCATGAACAGCCCGACGATGAACACCGCCAGCAACGGGCCACCAAAGGCCGCTGTTGTTTTCTTGGCGACCGCGAAGACGTCTCCGAGTTCTCCCACAAAACACGCCAGCGCAATCGCTAACCCACCGACAATGACAAGGATGATCCGAGCAATTCGCATTTCTCCAGCGTCGGTGGCCGGCCGGAGTTTTGGAAACAGTCGGTCTCGGAAGTCGACAACGATCGCTGTCGTGACGGAGTGAATTCCCGAGTCAATGCTCGACATGGTTGCCGCCATCAACGCCGCAACGAGCAACCCAACAACACCGGGTGGAAATTTCAGCCGGACGAACGTCGGTAGAGCCTGATCCTGGAGACCCATGTCCAGAATATCGCGCCGTACTTTGCCTGGGTGCTTTGAATACTCGGCTTCACGGTTTGCGTTTACTGAATTGTGAAAACCATCAATGTCCTCGTTCAATGTGTCAATCGCCGCAAGCGGAGTTTTCTCGATCAGGACAGGAACGAGGTCTTCCGGGTGATGATGGAAGTAGGCAAACAGCCCCGCTCCGATGCACAGTAAACTCGGAACGATGAACGACAGGCCGAGCATGTTGATCAGGAAGCCTTGCTGCGACGTCTTCTCATCCCGGGCGGCGATGTAACGCTGCACGGCAACCTGATCGGCTCCGAAGGCTGAGAGCCCTTCCAGGAAACTTCCGATCAACATGGCAAACGTCGCGAAGCGAAGCTTGGGATCGACGGCGAAGTTGACGATCAGGTTGTCTCGACCTTTGGTATAAGTGTCGACAATCCCAGAAAAGCCTCCATCAGCCTGAGCGATCAGCAGGCCCAACGCGAAGATGATCGTCCCGGCGAAGATGAAGAACTGCAGCACGTCGGTCCACATCACTGCTCGCAGACCGCCCAGCATCGTGTAGAAGATCGCGACGGTTCCGAGACTAACGATAACCACGTACTGGTCGACTCCCGAGATGGTGGCAATTGCCACCGCCGCGGCGTACGTCGCTGAAGCCATCCAGCCAATTCTAAGCAGTATGA
>CALGTK010000226.1 GCA_937904325.1 uncultured Planctomyces sp. | reverse complement strand
CACTCAGAGAGGCAATGAAGCGTACCCACTGTCAGAAATGCAGGCCGCCGTGCTGCGACCGCAACTGGACCGACTTGATGAGCGAAATGTTGTTCGTTGGGAATCTGTTGGCCGGCTATCAGAGAAGTTGGGGCAGCTTGCTTCTCCGGAAGGCAAGTCCATTATAAGGCCGCTTGTTGATGCTTGCTCGCGTGTTGCCGAAGACCGTCCGGCGTTCTTCAAAATGGGTTTGCAGTTTGATCCTGAAAGAGCAACTGGCTTAACGCGGCATATCTTTTCACAGGCGATGCGAGCCGAAAACGTTGCCATCGATTCAGGATTTCGAAGTCTGCACCGAATTCACAGCAAGCGTCGGTTTCGAGCAGTCGGTGAGCTACCGAATGCGAACCTTTGTGATGAGCACGTGCTGGTTCTTCACCACCCAGTTCTATTGGAAGACGACGAGGCCAGGCAGCAAATTTACGACAGTGCTGCGAGGATCTTTCGGCACGCAGCCGAAGTCGCCGATGCGACCAGCTAGCCGATGTTCACGTAGTTTTCAGCAATTCCCGCATCAGGCACGTCGCGTAGACACCCGACGGTAGAGTGAATGAAAACTCGATGCCGTTTTCGACATTCTGGACAGCAAGGTCGTCCGGCCAGATAACCATCGGTCGGCGTGTGCCAGGAGTCAGCTTTTTGAATTTACTGAACGCTTCTCGGGGAAGGTCGAATCGGTCGAGAATTGCCTGCTCGCGTTCTGCCGGAATTTCTTCAGGCTGCTTCATCTTTGGCCCAAAGATCGGCCCCGAAAGAACGGTTTCATGACTGTCGTAGCGCGCTTGCTCTGTCGCCACGTCGGTTACTACAAACGGGCCTTTCGAAGTGGTGACCTGCATGACGTCACCTTTCAGTACTTCGCGACTAAGTCCGTCGGAGATGCGGTCGGCGAGCCAGGCATTAAACATCCTCGACTGAACCGCTGACAGCGTGAATCGCAGCCCGTCGCGACTTAATCGACGAGCACGTTCGCCCCGCAGCAATCGAAAGCCAAGATCATCAGTCGTTCCGGCATTGCCGAATCGTTGCTCACCGAAGTAGTTCGGAAATCCTGATCGCTGAATTTCCGAAACCAGACTCTGAGCAAGTTGTTCCGCGTTTGTTACAGCTTTCCGAATGATAATCCGAAATTTGTTGCCACGAAGGTGTCCGGTTTTCAGCTTGTTGGTGTGCCGCTTTCTGCTGAGCACTTTGATCTGATCGGAATCGATCTTCTCGACAAGGTCACTCGCCGCAGCCGGAACGGACACGTACTGTCTGGTAACTGCCTGAGCATCTTTTCGGCCTGCGCATCCAATGTCGGCTTGCTTGAGAGAAAGTGTTTGCTCGATGTGCCGAAGCAGATCTGGTGTGGGGATGCCGCGCTTTTCGATGTGCAGGAAAAGGAATTCACCTTCTCCCGAAGCTTCGTAAGCGGGCACCTCGTCCACGCAGAAATCTTCTGGAGACTGCTTGAGCAGACCGTCGATTCCAGAGCCACTCGTCAGAAACGGAAGCGCGTTTGAATCTACAGCAGCCTGGTCGTCCGAGACACTGTCTGAATCTGCCATTGAACGCAACTGCTCCGTCTAATCATCGCCGATCAGGCGAACGTCGCTTTCGCTACCAAGCCCCGCGATGGCTTCGTCGTCAAAGCTGCCGCCGTTGGCAAGTTCGGCTTCGGGAACCGATGCCATCATCTCGGTACGCTCCGGTCGACGTTCGGGTTCCGGTTCGTCCGGCCCGAGATAAACACGGAAGCGGGCGTTGGCGAACGCGAGCTCGTCGCCAGGCAGTAAGGCTCCACGGGTGACTCGTTGCCCGTTGACTTTAGTGCCATTCGTACTCCCAAGATCACGAATGAAAAGCAGTCCGTCCGTTTTCACGATTACGCAGTGAAGTTTCGATACACTGGACCGGTCAATGTACACATCGCAAACGCCACGTTTGCGTCCTACGACTGTGACATCTTTCGTGAGGACGATCGGTCGATCGCCATCAATCGAGATGAGCTTTGCGAGCATCGCAATGCCTCAACCGGCGGGAGCTGTTTGATTCGAGCGAAGGCCAGTATCGGAAAAGGTATGCACCGCGACCCGACGTAACTCTCGATCACACAGCAGGAAAAGCCAACGATTGATTGTCCAGCACGAAACCAGGAAGTCAAGGTGCGTCTTGCGACCCACAGCCAGACTCGTCATGCAACAGTCACGGCAACCCGTAGTTTTGGGACAGTCGCAACTCCCACTATTCGATCAGAGCCGTCACTACCTGAATTTCCAGACTATCCGTTATTTCCAGTAAGGGCAGTGCAACGATGCGCGAATGGTATGATTCATCCATCACGGTCGGGTAGCCAGAATTCCGAATTTCACTATTGATGGCTCTAAGTTTTCTTTGGGAGGTTGCCGTGGCACACAACGAAAATCAGATCCTCAGTAACACGTTTGTACTTGCACCTGAAGAAACGCCGAACATCGAAACTCGTTATCGACGTATCTGTACGCCATTGCCAGCGTTTGAGACGATTTCTGACCTCCAACGCGCGGCGTCACTGTTTCCCGATGTGAACTGCTACCAACCGCCCATCATCTGGGACTCGTCCGAAGGGTTTACCATTAGGGATCGAGTTGGCAATCAATGGATCGACTTTACGTCGACAGCCGTAATGACGAACACGGGGCACGGTCATCCGGCGATTCGTGAAGCCGTGAAGAAGCATATCGACGGAGGCGGACTGATGGGGCAATTCAGTTTTGCCTCTGATATCCGCATCGAACTGGCGGAAAGGCTCGTTGATATCGCCCCTGACCATTGTGACAAGGTCTATTTCTGGACAGTCGGATCAGAGGCGATTGAGTGTGCATTGCGGCTGGCTCGCGAAGCTGGGCTTTGTCAAAGCGTCGAGAAGTATCACGTACTCACACACCAGGCGGATTACCACGGCTGGACGCTGGGCGCTCATCAGATGTCTGGAACATCAGCGAGCAAACCGTGGCTGGCAACTCCGGACTCGGCAATTCACCACATTCCGTTCCCCGGCGGTGCTGCTGGTGAATCAGGAAACACTGACTGGTCGAAGTTCTTCCACAAGAGTATGTCACAGCTCGCCAGGAAGGGCATCACTGCTGAGAAAATCTGCGCCGTCTTCATTGAGACAATGCAGGGCTGGGGCGCTGTACCCTTGCCCGTAGATTACGTGAAGACACTCCGGACATGGGCTGACGCAAATGATGTTCTGCTTGTCTTCGACGAAGTTCAGACCGGATTTGCTCGAACGGGAAAGATGTTTGCCCACGAGCACTATGGGGTAAAAGCGGATCTGCTTTGCATCGGCAAAGGTCTGACTTCAACATTGCCACTTGCAGCCGTCCTTGGGCCTGCGGACATTCTTGACCTGCTGCCGCCTGCCGAAATCACAACGACCCACGCGGCTCACCCCGTGTCATGTGCCGCCGCTCTGGCAAATCTCGATGTCATCGAAAAAGAACATCTGATTGCAGAATCGGTTCGAAAAGGAAACATCACAGAAGAGGCTTTACAAAACCTGAAAGACAAATTTCCGGACGTCGTTCGCGATGTTGCGGGTTTCGGGCTTCTGCGGGGCATCCACATCTGCGATCCACAATCCGGCGAGCTCAGTCGAGAACTCGCCCGGGATTGGACCTGGGCCGCCGTTAAACATGGCGTCATGTTGTTTCAGGTGAACCGACCTTCGATCAAGGTGTGTCCACCATTGGTCATTGATGATGAGGCAATTGTTGAAGGTGTGGAAGCTCTCGGCGATGCACTCGCCAGCATTCTTAAATAACGCGGCGAGTCGAATAATGCTGTCGATCCACGTTTGAGGCGTTGCAACCTGCGGATGTCGACTCACAGCCCACGTGGCGAGTACTCGTGTTAAAAGTCTCAAAGGTTGTGGTGGTCAGCACTGAAAAACGAAGCCTGCGGACGAGCGCGTTGTTAAGCGAGGAGTCCGAAATCAGCTCTCCACCGGATCGCTGTAACACCCGCTCAAGAAGCGTCTAATTCTTATTCGACTTATCCCAACTCTTCTTTTGTGTGTATGGATCGATTCGCTCTGGTGGTTTTTCGTTGGGTTTAATTCCGTGACTGGCCAGAACCTGTTTGAAGGCGGTCATGGTTTCGTAGGAGGGTTTGAAATTGCCGGGGCGATAGCCGGCGGCGATCAGGTAAGGAGTGGAACCGCGTTTGTTTCTTTGATGCCAGATTTTGACGTCGGCTTTTTGTTGATCGAGGTAGGTAACGACTTTGGGTAGGTTTTTGTAAGCGGCTCCGTGCATGGCGGTTTCGCCGCTGCTGTTGACGGCGTTGATGTTGATTTCAAGCTTGAGGAGATACCTGGCGCAGGCCAGAATTTCAGTTTCGGTGCCTGCCGAAGCTTCCTCCATTTTTCGACCGATACCGGTTGCGGCCATTAGTGGAGTGCTTCCGTCAGAAGCGTTGATCTTCGGATCGGCACCATGCTCGACTAAGGTGCGCATCAAGGCCAGGTCCGCTGTCCACGCGGCCAGGTAAAATGGCGTGGCGTCTTTCCAATGCTGCCTTCCGCCCTTCAGGCCTGCATTCACTTTGGCTCCGTGCTCAACCAATGTATTGGCGAACTGCAGGGAGTTCATGATCCCCGAGCCATCGGGCGGCGGGAGATCGTCTGGGCCATCTCCACCGCCGGGTTTCCGGACCCAGGAAAGAATATGTAGCGGGCTAAAACCGGTGCGCGTGTCGTTGGGATTGGCTCCTGCTTCGAGAAGCGACGTCGCGAGAGTGAAGTGACCGTTCTCGATTGCGAGCGTCAGTGGCGTGGAACCTCTGGGTAATCGGCCTTTCTCAGGGGTTGCTGCCTCATTCACGTCGAGGCCCGCATTGAGAAGAGCGTGAACCACGGGCTCCCGTCCCTCACGTACGGCAAACAGTAAGGGAGTGAAACCGGAATCGAGCTGATGGCGAATATTCGCTCCCGCCTCGATCAGGATTTTCACTACTTCCAGGTTACCTTCAGCAGCGGCCCACATCAGGGCGGTTTGATTATTGCGGTCTTCGGCGTTGATTTTTGCGCCGCTTTTGAGCAAGGTTTTGACGACTTCAACGGAGCCAGTTCGGGAAGCGGTGAGTAAGGCTTCCTCTCCTTGCAGCGAGGTGTCGGGATCGGCACCATGCTGTAAAAGGGCTATCACTAGTTTGGCGTTGCCATTCTGACAGGCGCTGTACAGAGAAGTCACCCCGTAGCGATTTTCTGCACCGGCCCTGGCACCTGCTTCCAGAAGCATCAGGCCAAGCTCTGCGTCGTCGTGATAGGCCGCCCAATGCAAGGCAGTCGTGCCATCGACTTGTGGCGTGTTGGCGTCACTTTTTTGTTTCAGCAGTTTGATCGCGGTATCACGGTTCTTGTTTTCAACCGCATCAGCGAGTGGCGATTCTGAAGCGTTCATAGAAACGCAACACAACATGAGCAAGCACAAGATTGTCGTCCGTAGCTGCGGTCGCCAGACCACAGGTGAACTGGCTTCCACCGTCTGGTGACGGCCGCTACATGGAGGGCATAAGGTGAATAAAAATCGACACATCATATCACCTTGTGGTGGGGTCAACCGAAGAGTCCGTCAATCGTACCGGTGCTGTCAGCGAATTTTTCGAGCGGCACACCGACCTCGTTGAGCAGCGACAAATGTAGATTAGCCAGCGGCGTGGGTTTATCGTATTGGATATGGCGACCGCCGCGCATCTTGCCCGCCGCGCCGCCTGCGACGATGGTTGGTAGATTAGTATGATCGTGAACATTGGGATTCCCGATTCCCGACCCATATAGGTAGAGTGAATGATCCAGCAGAGTACCGTCGCCATCTGGAGTCTTCGCCAGCTTCTGCAGGAACTCCGAGAACAGCGACACGTGAAACGCGTTAATCTTCGACATCCGCTCGATCTTATCCGGATTATTGCCGTGGTGGGAAAGGGGATGGTGCGGATAGGGAACACCGATCTCGGGATAGGTGCGATTGCTCGTTTCACGAGCTAGTTGAAACGTCATGACGCGAGTGACATCGGCCTGCATCGCAAGCAACTGGAGATCAAACATCAATCGAGCATGATCCCCAAAGGCAGCTGGAACGCCCAGCGGCCGGTCGAGATCAGGCAATTCGATGTCTTTCGCCTGAACCTCGGCAGCCTGAATTCTGCGTTCCACTTCGCGAACTGAATCGAGGTATTCCGCAATCCGGTTACGATCGGCAGGACCGAGTTCTCGCTGGAGAGCCTTCATATCATCGCGCACCCAATCGAGCAGGCTGGCTCTTTTCTTTAAAACCTTCTGCCGCTGAGCCCGAGTCCCACCTTCGCCGAACAGCATTTCAAAGACGATTCGAGGATGCGCCTCGGCTGGCAGCGGCGTGGTAGGCGAGGACCACGAAAGGTTATTCTGATAAACACAGGCGTAGCCATTGTCGCATTGCCCCACCAGTTTGAGCAGGTCCATCGCGATTTCCAACGAAGGCAATTGCGTGCTGCCCCCGATGCGCTTTGCGGCGATTTGATCGACGGTCGTACCCAGGTAATAGTCGGTGCTCTCTGTAACCTTGGCTTTAGCGCAACTGAGGAACGCAGAGTTCGACGTCGCATGCGAGCCTGGATAGGCGTTGGCCAGTTCCAGGTTAGAGATCACGGAAATCTTGTCTTTCACTGGAGCCAACGATTTCAGGATCGGCGACAGCTCATCGCTCAATCGATCACTGGACTTCTCCGTTTTGGGAGTCCAGCGGGACATGTCGGCTCCCATCGGCATAAACACATAGCCGAGACGACGCACGGGTTTGGCTGGCGTTTTGGCCAACGCCGTGGCAGCCGGCACCATGGCATCGAGCAACGGCAGCGCCACGGCGACGCCAGTTCCTCGAAGAAAAGTTCGACGCGGCAGAGCTTTCCTGGTCAAAGTCATAGCGATTTATTCATGCGAAATGGAACACTGTTAACAATGCCAAGTATAACCGATGAAAACCGGTAATTATCCTTGGCGGCTTCTTTGACGATCTTTCGAATGGCCGGGCCATCGGTGGCTTCGACGCCGCGTCCCAGCCCGAAGGTTATCAGTTTTTCGGTGAATGCGGTCACGAATAGATCGGGACGGGCGAGAAGACTTTTCTCCAATCCCTCAATACCGGAATAGGTTTGCCCGTCGGGTAGAGAGCCGCTGACGTCCAGCTTGACACCGTCTTCGTGAGTGCGCCAGCGACCGATCGCGTCATAGTTCTCAAGGGCGAACCCAATGGGGTCCATTAAATTGTGACATGAGGCACAGGCAGGATTGGCGCGGTGGTGGCTGAGTCGCTCACGAATGGGAAGATTCTGGTTGACGCTGTTTTCCTCAAGTTCAGGAACGTCATCAGGCGGTGGTGGGGCCGCAGAACCGAGGATGTTTTCAAGCACCCAGTTGCCCCGAAGGACCGGAGACGTCCGTGTCGCGTAAGAAGTCACCGTGAGAATGCTGCCATGACGGAGCAACCCGCCACGATGATGCGCGGGCTGCAAACTGACTTGGCGAAAGCGAGTCCCATAGATATTGGGAACCTGGTAATGCTTCGCCAGCCGCTCATTTAGAAACGTGTAATCCGCCTGAAGTATTTGAGTCAGGCTGCGGTTCTCTTTGACAATGCTCTCGAAAAATAACTCCGTCTCGATCCGGAACGCCTGCCGCAGATTGTCATCGAAGTCGGGGAACAGACGATGGTTCGGAGTAATCGAATCGAGGTTGCGCAGGTAGAGCCATTGATTGGCGAAATTATTCACCAGGGAACGAGCGCGAACGTCAGCCAGCATTCGCTGAACTTGCTGTTTGAGGATATCCGGGCTGGTCAATTTTCCGCGTTCAGCCAGGGACAGCAGTTCCTCATCCGGACTGCTACTCCACAGGAAAAAAGATAACCGCGAGGCCAGTTCGATATCGTTCAGTGAGTAAGTCTTTCCCGAGGCGATCTCTTCAGGCGGCTGTTCGACTCGGAACAGGAAACGGGGACTCACTAGAATCGAGCTTAGCGCTGATTCGATCCCTGCATCAAAGCCACCTTCCTCAAATCCCTGTCGAAAAAACACCATCGGTCGTTCAAGGTCGACTTCCGTAACAGGACGTCGGTAGGCTAGCCGAGTTAATTGCTTCAAGATCTCTCGAGCGGCAATATCCGGCGACATACCCTCTTTCGGAGAAGCAATCATGATGCGTTTTCGACTGGGTGTTTCAGTCGTCTTCGAGGCGTCGAAGGGACCAGTAATTGACAGTTGAAATACCGCCGGATTCTGCCGGGGATGTCGATGGTAGTTGAACCGAGCGATGTAAGGTTTCCGCTTCGTTTCGATCAACGATTTCGGCTTCTTGATAAATGTGACGCCGACCTTTCGTGGTCCGGCTTTTACGGCCACTCGCTTCTTCAGATTTGCATCCGCGAGGGTATGGTCGCGTCCAGCTCGAACTTCGAACGAAGCTCGTTGTTCTCGATTCAGCAAGATCTCCATCGTGTGAGTACCGTTCAGACCCTCGATCTTTTCATTGCGATCCCGTGTCAGATGGACTTGAAATTCATAGACCCCATCTTGCGGAAAATGATAGTCGATCAGCATCCCGCCTCGGGTTCCCAGCGGTAGCCCCGGCACATGTTCCTCCTGCGTTTCATCTGCCGGCGGACGAAACGTCACCCCAGTCGGAATTCCAGAAGTTCCAACTGCAAGACGGCTGATCTTTTGAGCTGCCGAAACATAGCGATTCAGCAGAACAGGTGAGAGTTCGTCGACGGTGATATTATCGAAACCATGACTGGGCTCATCAGCAGGAAGTAGAGCACTCGCATCGATATCCAAAGCGAGCAGATCTCTGATAACATTCTGGTATTCGGTTCGATTCAGTCGACGCAAGTGCTTCGGTGGTCCGGGATTCGGATGACGTTCGGCGTGATGATCGAGGCTGGAACCCAAAGCGGAAATGAGCGACACGTACTCTTTGGACGAAGGCCGATCGGAATCCAAAGGCGGCATTTGGCGGGTGTTCAGCTTTCGAACAACCTTCTCCCAGGTAGCGGAGTGCTTAGCGATCGGAGAAGTGAAAATCGAAGCCAGATCCAACTTCCCTTCTTGAGTCTCCGTGTCGTGGCACTCCGTACAAAACCGTTCCAGCAAGGCGAGTTGAGGTTTGGGTAAGGAATTCTTATCGCCGCTACTTTCTTCGGCTCGGCTTAAAGCGACTGCGGCGTGAACGAGTAACAGGCCAACGATTGTGATGCTGCTCGTTGTATGAAATGTAAATTTCATGATTGACTTCTCGGCGCCAACGCTCTGTTTGGTGACTTTCGCAGGACAGGCGACACCGCGCAGCAATTCCATTTCGATTTTATCGACATATTGTAACCAATATTAAAAGGCGGGGCACACAGCAGGGCAGGTAACTTCGGTCTGGCCGCGCAACTGAAACTGTTCGACAAGCTCGATCAGTGGATACGACGCCGTCTTCGCATGTGCTGCTGGAAGCGTTGGCGCTACCCTCGCACGCGCAGCCGGGAATTAATGCGTTTAGGCATCTCGCGTCGCCAGGCAATCCGTCACGGAAAGAGCTGCAAGGGCTACTGGCATATGGCAAAGACCATTGCCGATGGTGTCGGAATGACGAACAAGTGGTTGCAGGAGCAGGGATTGGTGAGCCTGAAAAGTCTCTGGGCGTCACTCGCTCAACGCTTCGTTGAACCGCCTGGTGCGGTCCCGCATGCCAGGTGGTGTGGGGAGGGCGGTTAGAAATGGCCGTCCTTACCAGATTCCGTTGCTTTTCTTTTGAATCGCAATTGGCAAACGAAAACGGCCATCTGTCTCCGGTTCAAACTCGATGACATCAGTCACCGCGTTCAGGTTGATGTTCCCATAAACATGCGGGAAAAGCTCATCTCCGCCTTCCAGGTTTTCATAGCGGACCTCGGCATCAAGTCTTTCTTCGTCAATGCAAAGAAGAACAAGACCGTTCTGGCCGGCAAACAAAGCATTCGCGATAGAAACCGCTTGATCGGGTGTTGTGCAGTGAATGAAACCCTGATCATGAAGGGACGCTGCTGAATACTCCCCGGGAGACACGGCTGCTTCCCATTCGGTTCGCTTGGTGATATGGAGAATCATCGCACGCGTCTTTTCCGGATGGTCCGACTGCTGCCGGGCACATCCGGACAGGAAGGCGACGGCAAGCAGAAGAAAGCGGTGTTTACGGGATTCCATAGGAGCCTTACCTGCTGGATAACGATCAAGTTTCCTCTGGCGACCTTGCAGCTCGAACTCGATCTAAATGTTACCGCGCTGCGCGAATCAACCAACCCAATCACCGGGCTTTGTTGTCGATTGCCAGTGGTACTGGCAAAACCAGCGGCATCCAAAACCACCTCTGGCCGGCAGTTGACAGCGCGACCCAGCGAGCGGAAGCGCGGCGTTGGCGAGCCAGGCTGCTCAAACTAGCACAGACGGCTACTTCACGGCACACCGACACCGAAGTCGTCCTGCTACCACCCAAGAGCCCCAACTTGAACGCCTATATGGAGAGATGGTTTCGAAGTCTTAAATCAGAATGTGTTTCCCGGATAATTTTCTTCGGACGTCAGTCACTTGAGAACGCAGTTGGTGAATACGTCAAGCACTATCATGCCGAGAGAAATCATCAGGGCCTGAGCAACCATCTCATCGAGCCTGATCAGGATGTTGGTGTCGTCGCAGGTAAGATCGAATGCCGTGAACGGCTTGGTGGCATGCTCAAGTACTAACACCGGCGCGCCGCCTGATTTGATTCTGAACTGCACCAACTGTGGTCATTCTGCGGTGAAGGTACGCGCTCAGTTGAAACAGACACCGATTGACTCGCCTGTGGTCCAATCGTCTCAACTACGTTCGGCCGATATCGTGACTCGATTCGCTCACTAACACCTGATTGTTAAAGAGCTTTGCGGTCAGTTCATTTTTTGCCCGTAGGGTCAAAAAACTCAGCCGAACCTAAAACGCCGTGAAACACGGGACTTACGGCTCACCAAAGGCTCGCATCTCAGCCGCTTGATTTCACCTGTCTGCATCGGACACTGGCCGATTTTCGGCACCGAACATGTCCTTCATTCTCCAGCCCTGGCACATTCTGTTGGCGTGCCTCTGTGGAATGGCGAACCAACGCCAGCAGCAGATCATCCAGTTCCAGAATGCGCAGATAGAAACACTGCTCAAAAAGCTCGGAAAGAAGCGACTGCTGCTGGATGACGATCAGCGTCGCTTACTCGCGGTCAAGGCCCACGCCATCGGCCGCAAGGCCCTGTTGGAACTGACGACCATCGTCACGCCAGACACGATTCTCCGCTGGCACCGCGAACTTGTGGCCAGAAAGTTCGACTCCAGCGACAAGCGAAAACCCGGTCGACCATGCATCCGTCAGGAAGTCGTGGATTCTATCGTTCGCTTTGCGACGGAAAATCCGACGTGGAGCTACGATCGCATTCAGGGAGCACTTAAGAACGTCGGATATCGCATCGCCGATTCCACAGTGGCCAACGTGCTGAAGTCTCATGGCATTGAACCTGCACCTGATCGAGAGCGGACGCCAGCCTGGTCCACATTTCTGAAAGCTCACTGGGATTCCATCTTCGCCACGGACTTCACGACTGTGGAAGTCTGGACGCGAAACGGACTGGTGACGTTCTACGTTCTCGCCGTGATGCATCTGAAAACCCGTCGCGTCCACATTGCCGGGATCACGCCGAGTCCGAATGCCACGTGGATGAAACAGGTCTGCCGCAATCTCACCGATTGCGAAGACGGATTCCTGAAAGACGCCAAGCATCTCATTGTGGATCGCGATACGAGCTTCATCGCCATGCGTGACTTCCTGGAGCAGAACACGGACACTGAAGTCGTCCTGCTGCCACCGAAGAGTCCCAACTTGAACGC
>CALGTK010000225.1 GCA_937904325.1 uncultured Planctomyces sp. | reverse complement strand
ACTGCGGACTCAACTGCGGACTCAACTGCGGACTCAACTGCGGACTCAACTGCGGCGTGCTGCGTGGCAGCGGGCTGGGCAACTTCTTCAACGGCGTCACCTCCGAGCAGAACACAGATCGTTCGCGAGCCGATGTAAAGTCCGGGCACCATCTGTACGACAGCCATAATGATGACCATGATGATTGCGTAAGAGACTCGGCTGCGGTCGTCGTAGCGTTTGCCGAGATACTCTGAGAGCGTGTACACACCAAGTCGACGATAGACCGGCAGAAAGAAATAGCAAAGGACCATCAAGCCCAGAATTGCACCCAGTTCGAAATGGCTTTGAAAGAACCCGATGCTGAATCCGACTCCCATCATCCCGACCATGTGGTTGGCGCTGACGTTGGAACCGTAGATCGACCCCGCGACTCCCCACCACGGGATTGTCCTGCCGGCGAGAAAGTAGTCTTCGGACGTCTCTTCTTTTCGGCCAGCAATCAAACCAATGACCATGACACCGATCAGCGCCGTGAAGAAAAAGACAATGTCCAGAGTTTGAAAGACTTCACCCATCAGGTGGTTTCCCGGATTGCGGATCGTCGAGCGACGTCAAAGTCGGATAGCATGAGAATCGAAGCGATCGAGAATAGGTCAATCGAGCCGAACAACCAAGCCAGTCAGGAGTCGGATGGATGCGGACGAGATATGGCTGACGGGCTTAAAAATTTCATCGTCGCTGGCTTTTCTTTCCAACGGGAATTCGTGGTAGACTGGTGAGGTTAGATTCTGAAGCTCACTCCGCTGGACTGCCAGGCCTCGTTGTGCCAGACGGTCTCCTGCCAGACGTTGATTTTACCCCACCCGTCTTTGCCTTCCTTGACGAACGACTTCATGGCGATACGTCGTAAATCTCGTCTCTTGATTGAGCCGCCTGCCAGCGCGACGGGGGATATTGCATTTAATCTGATTGTGTTTTTCCTCGTATGTGCATCGGTGCAGCCGGACAGCGGTCGCAAGCAGACAATTCCCAAAGCCGAACAGACCGAGCAGAAGGACCAGCAGACCGACACCATTTCGGTCGAACTGACCCGGCAGGCAGTATTCCTGAATGGTGACCCGGTGACGCCGAAGGACTTCGGCCCGAGGATCAAGGCGAAACTGGATGCTCGATCGAATCCTGCTGAGAAGGTAGTCGTCGTCAAGAGCAAGCCCGACACTCCGTATAACCACTGGATCGCCGTGACGAGCCAAATCGAAGACGCTGGGGGAATCGTGACCTTACAGCTTGAAGAAGAACAAACGGTGACCGTGCCGTGAGAACCCGGCAGGCAGATGACGGCGGGACCCTGGAACGCGTAACTTTGAAATTCAGTTAACGATGAAGATCAAACGTAGAACATCACGAGCGGAAGTTCCCAGCATGGCGATGGGGGACATTGCATTTAATCTGCTGATCTTTTTCGTGATCCTGGCCCGAGCTCAGGACGACAGCCATTTGCAATGGACTCCAGCCAAGGCTCAGAATCTTGAACAGGCCGGTCATTCGTTGGTCAGCGTTGTGGTCGATACCGAAAATAAACTTTATCTGAATGGGCAGGAGATTGGCGTTGGGCAGCTCGCATCCGCGATTGAGGATCAGTTGGGTGACGCTCCGTCCGGCGAACGCACCGTCTTGCTGAAGGTGCATCAGGAAGCCGTCGCCTTGCGGTTCGAACCGGTGATCGAGGCGGTCAGTGAAGCCGGCGGCGACCTCGTACACATCGTTGAAGATGTGAAGAAGACGTCGAAGAAGTAACAGCGAATTTCGTAGAACGGTACAGTCAGAATTTGCAATGGTGGAGACTGAAAATGGATGAGACACGCAAACATCTCGAACAGCCATCGGCGACGTCAACGAGTCTGACAGCGGACATGAAGCAGATTAAGTCCGACGCTTCGTCAACTGCCGAAGAGGTGCGGGAATTCATAGCTAATCTCAAAGGCCGCAGTCCTCAGGAAGTTCTCGGAGCTGTCTCTGAAAGTGGACTGGTTCAGGCCACAATTCAATCAACGTTTGGCTGTATGGTCGTGCTTGTTATTTGCACCGTTGCGCCGTGGGCGTTGAGCACTGATGAAGCTGCAGTCGTCGCGGCTGAAGGCGAAACCGCCGCAACGCCATCAGAAGTTTCAGAGGACACAACGACCGAGCCTGCAACGGAAACCGCAACTACGGATTCAGGGGTCGGTGGCGACGCGTCAGAAGAAACAGACGCTACTCGAGCTGCAGCAGCTATGAAGATCGACGAGACAGTGATCACTGATCCCAAGTCCAATCCGCTTGACGGCAACCTTGACAAACTTCTTGACGGCCTCGATTAAAGGGCTTTTGTCCAGAGATTTACAACTCCGAAATAAACTGAACACACGAAAGGACGATTTAGTTTTTCGTGTTTTTCGGGATTGGTTCAACCGTCCTTATCCTCGCTGCTCAATTCTGGAATTAACTCGACGACGAGACTTAATCGTTCATGAATCTGTCCCATCTCAAATCTGATCGCCGACTTTCAGCGACGGCTGCGATCGCCGCCGTCTGGCTGGCGTGCATGTTTGACTGGTTGTGGGTGGCGAAGATTCCTCAAGTAGCGCTCGGGATCGGTTTCGGAGTGGCGGCGGTGGCAGCCGTTGTCTGGTGTCGCTGGGCTTACCGATTGCGAGCCGTGCAACAGATTCTGTCGTCAGCGGTAGCCAGCGTTGCGTTCCTGCCCGTCTGGCAGTTTACGGTTTTCTCACTGGACCTGCTCGACTTTGCAGGGGCACGTGCGATGTCGGCTCGCGTGGGCACGGCGGCCGCTTATTTTGTCGGCCTCGCCTGGGTTGTCTGGGGCCTCGAACGAACGGCTCGTAAGTTTGATCGCGTACGGCTTGCCGCGCGGGCAGAAGCGGCTCTTGAAAAATTGTCTGAGGCGGCAATTCTTAGTGAGGAAGCTCCTGTACAGCCGACGCATGAACGCGTTAGCAACCCGCTTGATCCGGAAGCCTGGTTTTACGGTAAGAAATCGAAACGACTGAACCAGTCGGTGGCGGCATTCCTGGGATACTCGCTGGCGTTCTTTGTGGCATTTCTGATTCTGACGCAGGTCGGCGGCTGCGAGGACATTTACGAGATGCCAGCCGGCGGCGGCGAGCAACAGCAGATCGCTCAGGTTGTCAAAGTTCAGAAGGTCATCCGCAAGAAGTTTGTCGTTAATCCATTCGCGTCGATCAGTTTTAATATTCCGCCGATCGACGAGATCAAACTTCAGCTCACAGAGATTACCAAGCACCACTATACGGTCGGTTACGGAGCGGGTGCCGGTGCCGGTTTTGCGGGCGGTACCAAAGCGGGCAAAGTCCGGTTTATCCGTCTTGAATATCTCGGTGGTGACTGGGATCAGGACTTTGGAATTGGTGCTGACGTTAACATGCTGATTGAATACGGCATCAGAACTCAACAAAAAGTTGAGAAGCGAACCGAGTCACGCACGATTTCCCAGTTGAAGCTTTTCCCGATCGGTAAGAGTCCCCCTTACGTCTACATGACCGGGCAGAAGAATATCCAGCTATCGAAATCTGAGATCAAAGTTCTCCGCGAATATATTCTCGACAAGCACGGTATGCTTTTCGGCGATAACGGGGGAAGCCGCAGCTGGCACAGTCGCTTTCAGGCGATGATGCAGCAGGTGCTGCCGAACGTTCGTCCGACTCCGATTCCGCTTGACGATGTCATTCACCGCATCCCATTTCAGATTCCGTTTTTGCCGTACGTTGCGCCGCACGGAGGAAAAGAGGCACTTGGCTGGAGAGTCGATGGCAGGCTGGTCTGCTACTACCATCCGGGAGACATCGGCGATGCATGGGCGGATGATCATTCGGGAGTCTCGCCGGAAGTCTGGGAAGCGTGTTATCAGCTTGGCACAAACGTGATCTTTTACGCTCACACGGAGTATGCGAAATGGCTGGAAGCTCGACGCGAATAAAACGTTTTTTGACCGCAGCAATTCTGGTGGCTTTGTTCGTTCTACCGGATCGAAGTGCCAATGCTCAGAAGCTGGATGTGCTGTCGCTGGAAGGCTGGGCAAAGCTGCGAGAAGTCGAGCGTTACCAGATGAAGATTGCGGAGAAGTACTACCTCGAAAAGAATTACAAGGTGGCGGGCAGCGAGTACGAAAAATTCCTGTCGCTTTATGAAGCCAGCGAAGGAGCACCGTATTCACTTTTGAAGTGGAGCCTGTGTCTCATCAAGCAGAAGAAGCCGAACACCGCGATCTCGGAAGGTTTTCAATCGATTATTGACTACTGGCCGGATTCGTCCGAAGCCATTGCGTCGTCCTTCTACATTGCTCGTGCCTACAAGGACATGGGCGAGGTAAGAAAGGCAAAGAAAGCTTTCAAGGACGTTGTGTCGAAACACGGCAAGCATCTTGTCGCTGTTTATTCGCTGGTCGATCTTGCCGATCTGGCATCTATTGACAAGGATGAAGACGAACAGGTCGTTGCCTGGAAACAGTTGACTTTCGGCGTCGCTCGTACAAAAGAATCAAAGTTGTACTGCGAAAAGGCATCGCAGCAACTGGCATCCTGGGCCTTTCGTAACGGCAAAGTCGAGGACGGAGTCAAAGCTCTGGCGGCCTCGTATGCTGAAGAAGAAGTTCCTACTCGTGTCCGGGATTACGTTCGAACGCCGATCGACGAATTAGTGAAGAATGACGAAACCCGCGAGCAAGGCCACACAGTCGCGGACAAAACGGTTTCGTGGATCCGCCAGCAGGCTCCGACGGGAGTCTCGCCGGAAGAGAAAGAGCTTTCGAAGAACTACTGGCTACTAACCGCTGACGTGCTGGGTTATTCGAAGCGGCCGGAAAAAGTTCGCGAAGCCTTCACGCAGATTCAGAAGAAGTTCGGAGCGGACGATGCCATTCTGCAGCGACTTGGCGACTGGCTGAAATCTCGGGGCGAGTACGACAAGGCTCGTATCGAATACGCTAAGTTTGAAAACAAGATCGAGGGTAACAACCAGATCGCTTACAGCTTCAGGCAGGAGATGAAATGGGAGCAGGCCGTAGGAGCGTACACTCGTAACCTGTCACTCGATCAAGATAATCAGACTACGTGGAATCAGCGGATCGCCGAGACCTGGCGAGACGGTCGGAAAATTCCGCAAGCTGTTGCGGCCTACGAAACCCTGGTAACTACTGATCCGGACCGAGCGGACACCTGGCTGTACGCCATCGCGTACACCTATCATTACTACGGCAACAAACAATACAAAGAAGCAATTGGCTACTACCGGCAGTGCACTAATTTTCCGACCAACGTTTTGCGAATGGCCGAATGTCACCGCAAGTTGAAGCAGTACAAAGAAGCAATTGGTTTGTACGGTCAGGTCATTGGTGGTTCTCCTCGGGATGCTCCGTCAGCCTTACTTCAAATAGCGCACACGCACGAGGACGCCGGCGCGAAAGAGAAAGCAATTCTTGCATTTCAATCGGTCTGCAAACGCTATCCCAAGGACAGTCACGCCAGCCGTGCCCACGCTTTGTTGCAGGACAAGTACGGGATCAGTGTGACCCTTGGTGGTGCCAAGGATGAATAGGAAGAGGTGATGTACTGTCGGCGCTGGCTGAGTGAGCCTCGGCTTCATGTTGTGTGCTAAATGGAAATGCCGGAACGTGTTTCAGCCTACGTGCTCATGTAAACCGCATTTACGAAGTCGACGACGACATCGTCTCCCAGTGCTTCGAATACGGCGGCGAATTTGCTCTGGTCGAGTGGTTCATGGCTGTCGCCGGTGGCTTCGATTTCGAACATCAGCAGGCCAGTCATGGCTGCCGGGCGGAGATTCGTTTGCAGTTCCAGGATGTTGATCTTTCTGGCTGTGCAGAGTTGAGCGAATTCGTGGACCAGGCCGGGCCGGTCGCTGCAGAGGATGGTGATTTCGAAGGGATGTCGAGTCGATGTGGATTCTTCGTGGCCCTTGCTTCGCACCACAGCCAAATGAAATTCCGGCTGGAAAGAGCCTTCGAGAGATGATTCAAAAGCGTCGGAACTCTCGGCTGGAACCTCGGCCAGGAAGACACCAGCAAACTGGCCTTCGACCTGCATGATACGGCTTTCGCACCAGGCTCCGTTGTGATCGGCGACGGTCTTCGAGAAGGACTCGACAATGCCCAGTCGATCGCTACCCAGCAGCGTGATGACAAACTTCATGGCTGTTCCTGTTTTGTTGACTCTTGTTTTTCGAGAAGTTGCCAGCACATCAGTTGCATGCGAGGCAGGTGGAAGGGGCCTTTCCATAAGTTGCCTTTCAGCGTGTTGCTGATCGTTCCGTCCCGCCGCAAGTATCCAAACCACTCGCCATCTCTGGCATCGGCAAAGTGTTTGTACGCCCAATTGTGAATCTGCCTGTGCCAGTCTTTGTACTTTGTATCGCCGGTCAAATGAAATGCCATTAGTGTCGCAATGATCGTTTCGTTATGAGGCCACCAGAACTTCATGTCGTGCCAGTACTCCTGGACTGGATTTTCGTCAACGCTGGTGAAGTACAGCATGCCACCGTGCTCGTTGTCCCAGCCTCGTTGCCACATCCAGTCGAGCATTTGGCAACCAAGCTGAATCAGAGACTGATCATTTCGATACTTCCCTTCGGCCATGATAAACCATGCGCCTTCGATGGCGTGTCCGGGATTCAGCGTTCGTCCGTCAAAGTGGTCGAGCAGTTCGCCGTTGACGCCGACTGTTTCGACGACGCATTCGATGTCTTCCTTAATGTGAAATTCTCTGATCGTGTCGATTGACCGGTCGATCCACTCGTCAGCTCTTTCGAGGTTAATCGACTCTCGTAATTCCTGGACGGTGTTGATGGTGATCATCGGAAAACCGATTCCACGGCATGGGCGAGCGTCTGTGAACTTCGGCTCGACTCCCTGTGGATCGAGATTGTGCTCGATGAACTGCTGGAGTGTAGCTTTTGCTTTATCTGCGAACTCAGACTTACCGGTTGCTTTGGCGAGTTCTCCGTACGCAATCGCTGCGAACGATTCACTGAATGCGTAGCGACGTTTGCGGATTGGCGTCCCTTCACGAGTCAGATGAAACCACATTCTGCCATCGGATTTGTCGAAGCAGTGATCGTCGATAAAACGTATTCCGTGAAGAGCCATTTCGAGCCACTCGGGGCGCTGCTCTACGTTGTTGTAAAGTTCGGCGAGCAACCAGGTGAAACGGCCTTGCTGCCAGACTCCTTTGTCGGTGTCGACAATGCTGCCGTCTCGATCGAGTGAGGTGATGAATCCACCGTGTTCTTTGTCGATGGAGTGGTTAAGCCAGAACGGTAGCGTGTCGTTTAACAGTCCATCGCGGTAGGTTTCCCGCAACGGCTTGCAGTCGGTCGATGCCGGAGATGCGTTGTTCATTGCCGTTCTCAGATTGGACCAGACAGGCAGAAGGAAGTGAGCAGAGTGAACTACTGGCTGATGTTACCGAACTCCGATCAGCTGAAGCGGGCAATGGGACACTGAGAACGTTTCCGTGCGGCTTCCATTGGTGAATTCCACTTCGACGGTGCGGCGTTTGGCGAATCCAGCGATATGGGTCACCGTTCCCATTCCGTATTTGGGATGTCGGACTCTCATGCCGACGGCGAAGGTGGATGCTGAGCCGGCATCTGGAAGTCCGACTTCTTCGTCGGATCCGCTAAGAAGTGCGGCGCCGGTTGTCAGCAGCGGTTTGTTCCCCGCCGCCAGAGATGCTTTCAGTTTGTTCCGCAGTTCCTGATTCTTGTTCGGCTTTGACGACGTCCCGGACTTTTTACGAGTGCCGTCGGGTTTGCTCCCGTCGATAATGTCAAACGTGGTTTCTGCGAGGAATGTGCTGGGGATGGTGATTCGCGGAGTGCCTCGCTCGGCTCGAACCTGAGCGGTCGTCATGTAGAGGTTCCGCATCGCTCGCGTCATTCCGACGAAAAGCAGCCGACGTTCTTCTTCAAGCTGTTTGGGATCGTTGGATTTGATCGAACGTTCGTGCGGGATCAGTCCGTGTTCGAGGCCGACGATGACGACGCTCGGAAACTCCAGCCCCTTCGCTGCGTGAATAGTCATCAGCGTGACTTTGCCTGCGTCGGCGTCGACAGCGTCCACGTCGCTCGCCAGAGCGGTTGTTTCAAGAAACCCAGTGATGGAAGGATCGTCAGCGTTAGCTTCGTCATACTGTGCCGCCGCGTTGACTAGTTCTTCAACGTTGGCCTGTTTAGTGATGGCTTGTTCGGAAGAGGCGGCAGACCAGGTTCGCGAGTAGGCTGTTTTTTCGACGATCTTTTTCAACAGGTCACTGACACTTCCGGCGTTCGCAAGCGAGAACGTATCCATAATTCCGACGAACGCTTTGAGTTTTATTTTCGCCGTCTTTGTCAGGCTGGTAATTCTATCAGCCCGTCGGGCGGCTTCCATCGGGCCGACGCCGTTTTCAGTTGCCCACGCGGTTAGTTTGTTCTGACTGGTTTTCCCGATGCCTCGCGCCGGCCGGTTGACGACTCGAGCGAAGGCGATAGTGTCGACCGGGTTTTCGATCAGCCGAAGGTAGGCCAGCAGGTCCCGAATTTCGGTTCGATCATAGAATGCCAGGCCAGCGGCGACCTGAAATGGAATGTGGTGCCGAGTGAACGCGAGTTCGAGTTCGCGCGACATCGAGTTGACGCGGTAGAAGATCGCAAAGTCACGCCACTTCGAACCTGCTTCCGTGCATTGCTTTCGAATCACTTCAGCGATTCCGTCGGCTTCGGAGCGTCCGTCTTTGAATCTGAGAAGTTGAACGGCTTCCCCATCTTCCGCGTCGGTGGTGAGTGACTTGGCTTTGCGCATCCGGTTGTGTGAAATCAACTGATCAGCCGATTGCAGGATCAACGCGGTGCTACGGAAGTTTTGTTCCAGTCGCACGAGCTTTGCATGTTCGAAGTCGCGTTCGAAGTGGAGAATGTTCTCGATATTGGCGCCGCGCCAGGCGTAAAT
The DNA here is from genome assembly GCA_937904325.1 of uncultured Planctomyces sp. Taxonomy (GTDB): domain Bacteria; phylum Planctomycetota; class Planctomycetia; order Planctomycetales; family Planctomycetaceae; genus JABMPE01. Next base: position 1,610 of record CALGTK010000225.1, on the reverse strand, counting down.
CGACTGGTCCGGATCTCCTGTCACGCAGACGTTGGGGCGGTCGATTCCCAATGATCGTACAAGCTGATATTGAATTACGTTCGTGTCCTGATACTCGTCGACCAGTAGAAAGCGGAAGCGGTCGTCGTATTCGGCTCGCAGTGCTGGATTTTCCTGGAAGAGCTTGACCACGTGCAGCAGCAGGTCGTCGAAGTCAACGGCGTTTGAGGCCAGCAATGTTTCCTGATACTTCGGGTAAACCTGCGCGACGATCATGTCGAACGGTTCGCCGACTTCGTATTCGAGTGAGCGTGTGAATTCCTCGGAGCTGACCATCGTATTTTTGATGTGACTGATTCTTGCTCCGAGTTTTGCCACGGGAACGCGGACAGCGTCCATGTCCAGATCGTTGAGCACGTGTCGCAAAACCTGAAGCTGGTCGGACTTATTAAAGATGACAAAGTTGGATTCGAGGCCAACCGATCGTCCACGACGACGCAACACACTTGCACAGAATCGGTGAAAAGTGCTGATCCAGATGCGAGATTCAGGCAGGAGCTGGTTGACACGTTCCTGCATCTCTCGCGCGGCTTTGTTTGTAAACGTGATTGCCAGAATCGACGACGGGTGGACGCCTCGGTCGACCAGTCGGGCAATTCGCCGAGTGATCACGCGCGTCTTGCCTGATCCGGGGCCGGCGAGAATTTGTAACGGACCCTCGAAATACTCGACGGCTTCCTGTTGCGGTTCCGTCAGTCCATCGAGAAGGTTGGTGACGGTCGTGGCAGATGAGTGGCCTGGCGGTGCAGTAGTCGGGAAAGATTCAAAAGACACTGTGCCATCCGTGCTGTTTGGTTGGCGGGCGGCGCGAGAATCGGGCAGCTCAGCCGAAGGATCGAGTGTTTAAAACTCGACGCACGATAGCGGGTTGGGCTGTGAACATCGAACATTCAACATCGATCCGACAGAGAGAACAGCCACATCGTTTGATGTTCAACGTTCAGTATTGGATATTCGATATTTGTCTACCGATTCGTGTTGAATTGCGACGCGGCGACGCCAAAGAGGGCACTTTCTAGAATGTGACGCTCGATGAATGCTCCGACAGCTTCCATCTTTGTGTATTGCACAATGATGTAGTCGCCTGGTTGGATGTTGATTCGCTCGGACGCTCGCGTGCGGGCGCGGTAGAGGTCGACGAGAATCGGCACTTGTGTCCCGTTCGGCAGTTTCCGCAGGATGATTGCTTCACTGGGGCTGATCGCAACGTCGCTGTTCAACGCGGAGTTGCCTGCCTGGCCGCCGGAATTGTTGTTTGATTCGGCGATTGCGATCGCTTCAAGAATGTCGAGATCCCTGTCGCGTGGTAACGAGTATTCGCCGCCGCCGAGCAGACCTCCTGTGTAGAAGAGTTCGTTGTCTCGCGATCCGATGAAGACGATGTCTCCGTCTTCCAGGATGATGTCTTTTTCGCAGAAACTGATTGTTTCGTATTTCTCGAGCCGCAGTGGAATACGAGTCGAGTTCTGCTGGTTACAGTAGTTGCCGCGAGCGATCTGCTTCGCGTTGGCCCAGCAGGCGGGCCGTTGCCATTGCTATTGTGGCTGAAACTGTTGCTGCGGCGGTGGAAG
>CALGTK010000224.1 GCA_937904325.1 uncultured Planctomyces sp. | reverse complement strand
GAAAGTGTCCAATGAACACAACGCGACCGCCATTCAAAGGCGAGCAGTGGGGATGGTCGTGGGAATGAGTTCCTTCAGATACATCCCCGTGGCCGTACTCACGGTCATGCTGGTGCGAATGGTGGTGGTCAAGTCCTCGTATCTCCGTTGTGACTGCCGGCTCAGAAGCGCCTTCATGCTCTGTGCAGCCCGCAATGAAAAAACATCAGCGGCATTGTTAAGACCGATGGAAAAATCTGTGGACTGATCATTGTGAATCTCACTGGGAGAACTCTGAAATGAAGAGAAGAATTGATGACTGTGGTCTTACGTCTTCTGAACATAGACGGACCTCAGAATCTCTTGAATGAGTGGCTGCTGCAGTCGTTCGAGGCAATCCTGGACGGACTCCACAATGGCGATTGAGGCATCATGGTCCGGAAACTGTCTGAGTTGCTCATCGCCAAAAATCGGTCTTTACTCATCGGTGCTGGACGCCTTCGCACCGACTGCTAATGCGAGCAGGGCCATTTCATCGACTTGCTCCCAGTAGCCAATACATAGCTTCATTAGGGATCGATCGAGCTGAGCCTCGGAAAGTGGATACGTCCCATGCGATCCTGAGGAGCCCGAGTCGCGATGACGAAGAAACTGTTCGACAGTCGGAAACGCTTTCAGTCGACATTGACTTGACGTTCGGCCATAGCTTCGAGCAGCGAACTTTGTATTCGGGGTATTGCACGGTTGATTGCAGCGGCCAGAAAAACGTCGGAGAAGACCGGGCCGCGACGGAAGTCGAAGTCATGCTGTTCGGCGACAATTAGCCTCTCGCCGGGAAAACTAATTGTCGCTACACAGTCATGCGACTTCTGGTAGAACATGTTGAAGCCAGTCACGTCGCCGAGCAGCAGATTCGGAGTAGCGATCCTGCCGAGAATCAAGCAACAAAGAGCGACCGACTCTGCGCTCTGCGAACTTACCGTCAAGCCCGGAATAATCGTTGCCCCCTCTTGTCCGAGATGCGGCGGTGCCGAATGCACCGAATACATCAAGACGAGCGAGGATTGGGCCGATAACTATTTTGCTGACTGCTCGGTCCGTTAATTTACCAGCGTCTCGCGCAATCCATTTCGAATCGGGCGACACACGGAAGAGTGATTGGTCACGGAGGACCGGAAGATGCCTTTAAGTTCACGGCGAGTCACCCTTGCGCCGGTGTGGTTGCTGGCGCTGATCTGTGTGTCGGGTTGCACCAGCGTGCGCGAATACGTTCACAATGGATTCAAAGTCGGCCCCAACTACAAGCGGCCTGCCGCACCGGTGGCCGATGAATGGATTGACTCGCAAAACGCGCGGATTTCAAGCGAGCAAGGGGATTACCGCAATTGGTGGACCGTCTTCGACGACCCGGTACTCAACCGTCTCGTGCAGACGGCGTACTCGCAGAATATCACGCTGCGCGAAGCGGGTTTCCGTGTTGCAGAAGCGCAGGCCCAGCGCGGGGTCGTGGCAGGCAATCTCTTTCCGCAGGTTCAGGAGGTCATCGCTGATTACACGCGCACGCAGCGCAGTCAGGAGACGGCCCTATTCCCGACAATTCCTCCGGGTTCACCGTTCGCGAATCTATCGTCGCCGCAGTTTAGCAATTGGAGAGTGGGCGGCAGTCTCGCCTGGGAGTTGGATTTCTGGGGCCGTTATCGTCGCGCCATCGAGGCGGCCGACGCTCGGCTGGATAGTTCGGTTGAAGAATTCGATGATGCGATTGTCGTACTTATCGGAGAGGTGGCAACGACATACGTTGAACTGAGGGCAGTGGAGCAGCGTCTCGAAGTTGCTCGCGAAAATGCCGCCCTTCAAAAAGAAAGCGTTCGCGTAGCTCAGGCTCGGCTGGACGCGAAGGCGGCCGACAGTGAATTGGACGCCCCGCAAGCCAAGGCGAATCTGGGCAATACCTTGGCGGCCGTTGAAGCCATTGAGATTCAGCGACGACAGACTCAAAACCGACTGGCGGTGCTAATGGGTATGCCCCCGCATGATCTCACGTACATGCTGGACGGCCCGGCTCCGATTCCCCGCGCTCCAGATCAAGTGGCCGTGGGAGTACCTGCCGAATTGATTTGGCGACGGCCTGATGTGCGTCGCGCCGAACGACTGGTTGCGGCCCAGAGCGCGGAGATTGGGATCGCTCAAACCGAACTGTACCCGCATATCTCGATCAATGGCACAATGGCTTGGGAAGCCGCTCAATTCAGTGATGTTTTCAAGAGCAGTGCCTTCGGGGGCACCATCGGGCCGTCTCTGCGGTGGAATGTCCTCAACTACGGACGGCTGATGAACAACATTCGCGTTCAGGATGCCAGATTCCAGCAACTGGTCGCGAATTACCAGCAGACGATACTACAAGCCAATGAAGAAGCGGAAAACGCGATCGTTGCGTATCTGCACTTCACGGATCAGGTCAGAGTGCGGGAAGAAAGCGCCCGCCAGGCGCGTGAAGCCGAGCGGGTGGCCCAAGTCAAGTACCGGGAGGGCGAGATCGACTTCAATCGCCTGTTCACAGTTCAGCAATTGCTCCTTGGCCAGCAGGAATCGCTCGCGGTCGCCCGTGGCAACGCCGCTCAAAGCCTCGTCGATCTATTTCGGGCATTGGGGGGCGGCTGGGAAATTCGGCTTGATCTCCCGACCGGTGGAATGCCTTCATCCGAGTTGCACGGCGGCACGCCGCTGGTACCCGCTCCCGAAGTGCTGCCCGTGCCACGACCAGTACCAGAATTGGAAGGGACGGAAGAATGAACGTCGAACCGAAAACGAAGGGCTGGCGAACCATTCTCGCGACACGCATTGCCGGATTGATTGTGGTCGCCCTATTGACGGCAGGGCCGGCGGTCACGTCTGCCGATGAGTCGTCTTGCGTTGTAAAGGCTCCGTCAAGCGAGGCTCTTTGCGGCATCGGCCGTTGTCCATTGTGTTGCCCCAACGATTACATCCGGAAACCGGCACCCTGCGTCTCTCCGGTTTCTAGTTGCTGTCCTGACACGTACTGCCCCAAACCGTGTTTAGTTTTGCCGTGCCCTGCAAAGTCTTGTTGCCGGGACGACTACTGCCCCAAGCCGCTACCCTCGCTTTGTCGTCCCTTTACAAACGCCTGGTACAAGTGCGTGCCGCTGGTGCCTTGTGAGTGGCGGCGAACTGCGACGTCCGCTGGCAAAAACGAATGAATTCTCGTATCGACTCAACGGCATTCACATTGATCTCAATTCTGCGATCATCGTTCGTGCAAACGTTGAAGCAAGGTTCGACCGACTGACGAGGAGCGGCAGCAACCCTCGGCTATGGTCCCCAGCGGCAAAGCGAACACTTACAAGATTAAGCATGTCACTACGTCAGGACCATCAACCGCAATGAAAGGGTCTTGAATGTCAAGCGGTGGGTCGATCTGTTTCATGGCAACGGAAATTACCTTGCCCGAGTCTAGGAAGTTTCAGCCCTTTCAGAAACTCGGGGCAAGCCAGCGGTATCAGATTGCGTCTTCCCCGCAGCAGCTATCCTACTGACGTTGGTGAACAACGGCGACGATTTCGCGGTTGCTACCCGTTCAGTCTGCATGTGACTTGCTGCGAGTCACGATGGCAAACCAAGCATGGGGACCGCCGACAGAGAGCGCAGCCTTCGTCTCGTCCCGGACAGCAAAGCGTGATGGAGTGACTGATTCGATGCTCCATCCTTCGGCAAAGGCCGTGCGCAGCTCGTCTTCGCTGACACGACGCGGACCACCCCCCTCGGGTTCCTGGTCACTGAAGCAGAGCAGGAAGAGCGTGCCTCCGGGACGGATCGCTGATGCGAGTTGCTCGACGTACGTGTTGCGATCTTCATCCGACAAACCGTGAAACAGCCCGCAGTCAAGCACGTTGTCGAACGGGCCGTCCAATTCCGCCAGACGAAGAGCGTCGTGCTGCAGGAATGTGGCGGCACGATTGCGCTGCTGAGACTTTTCTTCTGCCTGGGCAAGGGGACCGGAGATCAGGTCAATCCCCGTAGCGGTACATCCCCGTTCGGCAAAAAACAGAGTGTTCTCACCAGTTCCACAACCGACATCCAGGACCGAACCGGATACCCGATCCGCGACCTCGACGAAGGCCGGCTGCGGTTCCCCAATCTCCCAAGGCGGGTCCCCTTCATACATTTGCTCGAACTCACTGGCTTCGATGGTATGATCGGCTGACGGACGGGGAGTCGGTTGCTCGAAGTCTTGTTGATGGACGGACTGGTCCTGCGGCTGCGTGGGCAAATCCCGCGATAGCATTGCCACGGGCTCATTGCCGTCGACGGCGAGTTCCGATTTTCGGGCAAGTCCGCGAAGGACCACATAGAATACAGGAGTGAGAAACAGACCGAAGAATGTGACGCCCAACATCCCGCTGAACACGGTGGTTCCCAGAACGCGGCGCATCTCGAATCCAGCTCCGGTCGCAATGAGCAGCGGAACGACGCCAAGAATAAAGGAGAATGCCGTCATCAAAATCGGACGTAAGCGAAGTCGACAGGCGTCGATCGCAGCCTGAAAACGATCTTTGCCGGCATCCTCTTCTGCCTTGGCAAACT
>CALGTK010000223.1 GCA_937904325.1 uncultured Planctomyces sp. | reverse complement strand
CTTCAGTTTCAGCCGGTGCTTCAGTTTCAGCCGGTGCTTCAGTTTCAGCAGGAGCTTCGCCTTCAGCCGGTGCTTCTGAACCTTCTTCTTCGCCGCCTTCTGGGACTTCAGCGCCGCCACCAGTGGTTGATCCGGCTTCTGCTCCAAGATCCGCATCCGGTGTTGATGCTCCGCCGGCGTCTGGCTTAGCGCAACCAGAGCTTGCAGCCATCAGGCCGAAGACAGCGACAAGTGCGAACAAACGTGCAGTTTCAAAGATAACCCGCATGGGGAACTCCTTGTAGAGAAATGTCTTGTACCAAATTCGATACGGGCTCCGCGGACGATTCCGCGACGATGAACACCTGCATTAAAGAAAGCCACGTCTGCAGATTCAACCGTGCCAGTGATTCGGTAACAGATTCCCAAATCCATTATTCAATTTGGGCAACTTTCGGAAGAAGTTCCGATTGTGACGATTCTTATAGTGATCGAGCAGGTGCACGTCTGAATTGATAGCCGCTCCAGGCAAATCGTAAACACAAAGCGCAAGTCAGTTTTAACGACCTGGCAGATTGCGGCAATCTGCATCATTAACAAATTATTGCGGACTTTCCACTGGAGTGATCACGCAAGAACTCTTTTGGGTGCAGCGGATCTAAACATGGCTGTATCGGATTACGCAGCGTATTTCTCATCAACGTTGCATCCTGCACATTTAGACCAACCTTACAGTTGCGTCGTGTGGCCATCTGGTAATTGGAAGAAATGGATTTTATCAGAGACCTGGCATTCCATTCGCTTTCTTTGTGGTTCACCCGCTTCAACATCATAATCGGAACGACGCGACATGACGGACAGCCGTCGCGCGCAATTCAGATTACGAGGTTCAGGTGACGGTAAAACGTCGGTGTTTACGTCATCTCACAGCGGATCAGGTCCGGGCAGCAACGAACTTAAGACCGCGAGTTACCCGGTGGGCAAGGCAATTTGGATCGCTGGAAATCTAAGGTAGTAGTCAGTGCCATGGTTAATTCTCCCGGTTGGGTGCGAGTGCTTGTGGATTCAGTTGCAGAGGCAACCAAATCAATAAATGCAGACGGAGAGCTTGGCTGTCACGTTTATAAGAACCAGAGCGACGAACTGGCCGAATGGGAGATCACGATCTTTGGAGAACCAGCTCAGATGGGTGGTAGGCTTGCAGCTTTCGCAACCGATCCTGTGTTCTCGATCGATGTTTTCTCTATTGCGACACTGTTTGACACATTGCTTTCCTGCCGCTGGCAGACTAGCCAGATCGACAGCGATGACGACCTCGGCACACATTTGAGTGTCGAAGGAATTCAGAACGGTGAAGCAGTCTGGCTACGGATTGTCAGTCAAAAGCCGGAAGCCATCGCGAATGACCCTTCAATGTCAGCGCGCGTTCGCCAGCGATAGTAAATGACGCGTCGATTGATTTGACCGGTAACCGAACAGTGCTTTGTTGCACTGTGCGGTTGAGAAGACGATGTAAGAGATCGACCCGGGATTGCCTGACGAATCGCAATACAAGTGGGGCCAGAGGATTGATGAGACGTTTCCGCACCGAACGCGGCCCGGAAACGACATTCGATTCCGGGCCGCGTTCGGTTGTTGATCAGTTTCCTCGTTGCCGTGGCGCAGTTCCGCAACTGCGAACGCTGTTTATAGCAGTCCTTCAATGCACGATCCGTGATCAAGGATTGGCACAGGACGATTCTGAATGTCGCGAACACGGGATTCGGGATCGATACCCATTGCCGCGTAGATCGAAGCTGCAATATCAGCCGGTCCCCAACTTCGTGTCGTTGGATATGCGGCTTGAGCGTCGCTGGCACCAATGACTTGCCCCACCTGTGTGCCCGCTCCGGTAAAGAAGACTGACCCGCATGCTCCCCAGTGGTCTCGTCCGCCCCGAGCGTTGATCTTCGGAGTTCGGCCGAACTCCGTCAGAAATACGACAAGTGTAGAATCCAGCAGCCCTCGGTCTTTCAGGTCAGAAATTAAGGCTGCGAACGCTCGATCCATCCCAGCGACGTGGTATCCGCGTTTGCATGTTTCGCTGATATGAGGGAAGTTCTGCGACGGCGCGTTGTGATTGTCCCAAAGGTTTCCGTAGTCCGGATCGTAGCCGTAGTCGACCATTACGAACCTCGCTCCGGCTTCGACAAGCCGCCTGGCCATCAGGCATCTGCCGCCGATTTTCGTACGCCCATAGGTGTCGCGGATCTTTCCTGCTTCGGCGTTGATATCAAACGCGTTTCGGATTCCACTGCTCGTCAGTAGCCGCAAGGCGTTCGAATAATGTCCATCCATGGTCTCAAACGTTCTTGCCGCTTCTGCTTTGTACGCGGCTGTTTCGAGTTGCTCGCGAAGTCCGGCCCGGCGATCGACACGAGTAACCGACACTCCGTCCGGCATAGCCAGTACTTGCGGCTGCAAATCTTCGTCGCACATTGGCGACGGATTGGCTTCTTTATCACCGACTGTGAAATCTGGTTGCTCCGGCTGTCCACCAATCGCGAAAGGGGCGTATTGAGCGCCCAGCCAGCCACCGACAAATAAATTATGAGGTGGCGGTCCTGGACGAGTGATGCCTGGAACGGCGACGTAACCAGGCAGACCGTTGCGTGTGCCGTAAAGATGCGAAACGAACGAGCCGATGTTCGGCTCGGTGAAGAGCTGTGCCCGGGTGACCTTTCGGCCGGATAGCGTGTAGACCTGACTCAGCAGGTGATCATTGCTGTCGTGTGAGAAACTTCGAACGACTGCGAGATCGTCGGAGATCTTTGCGAGGTTCGGGCAGGTCTCACAGAACTGCACACCAGGTAGTTTCGTATCGATTGCGCCGAGTGTCCCGCGAATTTCCGCGGGCGCTTCGGGCTTTGGATCGAGCGAGTCGATATGGGTGACGCCGCCGCCCATCCAGAGAAAGATGACGGATTGTGCTTTGCCAGGATGGTCACGTTCCAGGTTCGTTCGCGCGGCTGCCGCTTTGCGAATTCCAATGGCCGGAAGCAGACCGCCCGAAACAGTGATCGAGCCAACGCGTAACGCGTCGCGTCGGGACACATTGCCAATAACCGGTTGCGTAAATGGCTTCATTCCAGAATCAGTCCTGTGGAATTGGCGGTCGAATTCGGTGCTGCGATTCGAACTTCACTGAATGACAATCAGTACTGCGGTCATTATCGGCTCGCAACTTTGCAAGCGGCAAGTCCCGATGCGTCCTCATCGTCAGCCCGGAATAGCTCTGGCGAGGTGCTGCATGTTGCCTTTCGGCATCACGCCATGACATCAACTCTACGGAATTGTTGCCTGCGGGCAGCATTAAATTTCCAATCGCAAACCTGCCACATTTTTGTTGAATTACGTTAGTTGTTTTACAGTTTGGAGTTAGGTATTTCGGTTCAGCTGACTGTTCAAGTTGCGAGGTGTCTGGCATTCACCTTGCTTTACACCATGTCAGAACGAGTCCCAACGAAACTCTTCAATACGTCGTCACGACGTTGAGCTTCACAGGCCCGTTCTTCGCCGATCCAAACCTGAAAGGCTGACGACAGCCTGCAAGGTATTTTCGGCGACTTGTGTTTTCAGCGATTGGAAACCGGTGTGTCGAGAGCTCCGGATTTCTGTTTCGCTGAAAACGGTCACCGTGAGAACCGAGCGAAAGCTAAACTGAGAGAAAAGGGAGAACACACTATGAAGACTCTTATGCACCAACTGATGAGTGACGAATTCGGTTTCGTAGTTTCTGCCGAGCTGATTCTCGTCGCAACGATCGCAGTGCTGTCACTTGTTGTCGGCCTCGCTGAAGTTTCGCAGGGCATTAATCAGGAACTCGAAGATGTGGGGTCAGCGTTCGGCGCCATGCAGCAAAGCTACGTTTATCGAGGCCTTCAGACTGCAGACAAAGGCTCGATTGTCGGTAGTTATTTCAACGATGATAAGGATCACTGCGACAGTCAGTACGACATCATCGGCACGCCGCCGGTTGGCGAAGACGGCTACGTCAATCACGATGACTACGACTACTAAGTAGTGTCTGAAAGTTGCCATCTTCGCGGAAGCAAGATGAAATGGCCCGGCTGCAAGTTCGCAGTCGGGCTTTTTTGCGTTCACGAGTCTCAGTTTTGTCGGCGGGACGACTCTATCGTGCTTGCAGGACTCGCTCACAGAATGCCGATGAACTAAGCAACTCTGCGTCGCCTTTGAGTCGCCCAGCCAATTGAATCGCCAGAGGCAGGTCGCTGTCAGAAATTCCGATGGGCAGAGAAACTGTCGGGAGTCCGGTGTAACTCCACGGAGCGTTCATCGCGGGGTTGCCTGTTGATGACGCGTCCGGCGCCGGGCCGGTCGTTGCTGGAGTCAGTAACACGTCGAGCCCTTCGGCCAGCAGAGAATTCATCCGCCGGGACATGACTTCCTGATGTTCGCGAGCTTTAATGTAGTCAGTGGCGGATGTCGTGAGTCCTTCGTCAATCAATGACGCGACACAAGAGCCGTAGTCGTTGCGATGCCTGACGAACCTGTCCTGGTGCCACGCTGCCGCACCGGCCGCCATGATCACCTTGTGGTGAGCCAGCAATTCGCCAAAGCCAGCGGGAACGTCAACATCGTAGACCAGGCACCCTGCCGTCATAAATGCTTCCAGGATTCGATCAACGGCAGAATTCAGACTCGGATCGACTAGTTCTTCATTGAAGCATCGCAATCGTCCGATTCGTGGCGGAGTATGATTTGCGTCTGACGTGATGAGTGAGCCAGTCGAACTCTCCTGCAGAACCGACAATACGATTGCGAGATCTTCGACGCTTCTTGCGATGGGTCCTGGGTGGTCGAGCGACTGTGCGATTGGCACAACTCCGTCCATCGAAACCGTGCCGATCGTCGGCTTGCAACCGAATACTCCGCAGAAAGAGGCCGGCCGAGTGATCGACCCTCCGGTTTGTGATCCGATTGCCACTGGGCACATGCCCGCCGCGACGGCAGCGGCAGATCCGCTGGAAGAACCGCCTGGTGTGTGGGCAAGGTTCCACGGATTCCGAGTCGGTGGCGGATCGAAACATGCAAATTGCGTGGTCACCGTTTTGCCGAGTATCACCGCTCCTGCACCTCGTAACAAGCCGACGAGTTCGGCGTCGCGGCCGACGGGCGGATCTTGTGTCATTAGTGGCGAGCCCGCTCCCGTGATCATTCCTTTGACGTCGACGATGTCTTTGATGCCGATCGGGATTCCGTGCAGCGGTCCTCGAATTTTACCCGCGGACCGCTCACGATCCCTCTCGGCTGCAACGGCGAGTGCGCCACCCCGGTCGACTCTGACCCAGGCGTGAAGCTCTGACTCGCGATCGTCGATACGCGACAGACACGTTTCTACAATCTGTACGCTCGTTGTTAAACCGGCCTGCATTGCCTCGGCCATGCCGGCGGCGGTCTGGCTTCGTTTTGGATAAAGTTTCACGGGCAGACTTTCGAATCATCGGGCAGTAGAGGAAGCCAAACGGAAGCATCGTTCGGCGGGGTTCAGAAGGAGAAATTGCAGTTTCTCAAAATGCTTAAGGGAAATAACGATCGCGAGTGGTTTCAGAAAAACAAGGTCCGCTACGAGTCTGGAGTCGTTGCTCGATTTCATCGAGGCTATGGAGAATCCACTGCGGAAAATTTCAACATGCTTCCAGACGATCGCGAAGCAGCAGAGTGGATCGCTGATGCGGATTTACAAGTATATTCGTTTCACGAAAAACAAGACTCCGTACAAAACGAACATTGGTATCCACTTTCGGCACGAAGCCGGTTGTACGGGACACGCTCCTGGATTTTACCTTCACTTCGAGCCCGGAGATTGCTTCATCGGAGCTGGTATCTGACGACCCGACAAGCAACCGTTGTTGCAAATCGGAGGGCGATTTCCGAAACGCCTGCCGACTGCAAGAAGGCTCACAACACAAAGAGATTTCGTTCCACCTTCGAACGGAGTGGCGATTCACTCAAGCGTCTACCTGCTGGCTTCAAGAAAGACGATTCGATTGTTGAAGATCACAAACGGAAAGATCTCATTGCCGTTTGCAAACTCGATGAGAACAAGATCACCGAACCAGAGTTTCTGCAGGAAGTGACGAAAAATTTCAAAGGGGCGATACGCTTGATGAGATCACTCTGCCACCCTCTGGAATCGCAGGGCCAGCTCGCATATTGGGGAAGCAAGGAAAGTTGGATGCTGACGCTTTGAGATTCTGTTTGGTAGAACCTCGTGCGGTTTGTGGCGGCAGGGAGCCGTCGTGATTTCACAGCACGGAGGTTTAGCATGTCGAATGACGTTGTGGCACAGATGGCGGGTTTGAAGGAGCGGTTTGGGAAACTGTCTGATCCGCGGTCGTTGATCAATCAGCGGCATTCGCTGGTGGACGTCAAGGACGCAATTGTCAGCATCGACGCGATGGGCACTCAGACGGCGATCACCGGAAAGATCATCGACAAAGGCGGAGACTACGTGCTGCCAGTGAAAGGCAATCAGGGGCTGCTGGAGGAGGACGAGAAGACGCTGCTGGACGGGTACCTGGAGAATGACTTCGCAGGCGTGAAAGTAAGTCGTCACAAAACGAGCGAGACGCGTCATGGCCGCATCGAGCAACGGTGGTATTACC
>CALGTK010000222.1 GCA_937904325.1 uncultured Planctomyces sp. | reverse complement strand
GGATGCGATCAGGCCGTTGATTAATTCGCTGGTTACCTACGTCAAAAGCGTTGATGTCACGGAGCGTGCGACGATCGGTGTTCGCACGTCTCTCCAGCTTGCAAACGACCTCGCAGGTCAACTTTCGGCCGGTAAAGCGAAAATGATCCGAATAGAGATCGGTGATTTGGGAGTCCGCATAATCACGATTCGGACGGTGCCGCATCGTATGCGGTATGACCGTTCAGAGATCGTCGTTCAGGCAGGTAAGCCGTTCGAACTGGTTCTTGAAAATACAGACATCATGCCACATAACCTGTTGCTCACGACGCCGGGTAAGATGCTGGAAGTTGCTCAGGCGGCCGAACGCATGGCGACATCGCCGAACGCTTTTTCGAAAGGATTCGTGCCGGATTCTAAAGAAATTCTGCACACGACGAAGCTGCTTCAGGCAGGTGAAACGGAACGCATGGTGATCGTCGCTCCAAGTCAGGCGGGCGACTATCCGTATGTCTGCACTTTTCCAGGTCACTGGCGAACGATGGCTGGCGTGATGCATGTTGTGTCTGATGTCGATGCTTACCTCGCGAAAAATCCGATCATTGAGCCAACTGAGGTTGGAGAGGTGCGACCTTTCGTCCGCGACTGGAAATACGAAGAACTGTCCGAGCAGGTGGCCAGTATGAAGAACCGGTCATTTTCGAATGGCAAGAAGCTGTTTACCACAGTCGCGTGTTTTGCCTGTCACAAGATGAAGGAAGTAGGCGGCCGAGTTGGTCCGGATCTGGCGAAGCTCGAAACAAAAAAGGATCGCCTGCACGTGTTGAAGTCGATTATTGATCCTTCAAAGGACATCGACAGGAAGTTTCAGGGCTGGGTCGTCGTGACCGATGCCGGCAAGCAGTTCACCGGGATGAAGGTCTCCGAAGACGAAAAGTCGGTCAAGTTGATGCCGAATCCGCTTGGCATCGAGAACTGCGAGCCAATCGTCATCGCAAAAGATATGATCGAAATTATGCAGCCCTCGCCGATTTCCCTGATGCCAGCAAAACTGCTCAATACGATGTCACTTGAAGAGGTCCTCGACCTGGTCGCCTACATCGATGCGAAAGGCAATCCTGACCACGCTGTCTTCAAATAGTTATTTGCTTTTTCAAGATTCCAAACATCGCTCCGGAATATGATTTCGGGGAGATTGTTTTTGCGGCCAGCAGTTCATTCGAGTTGCTTAACTAAGGATCGTTAGATGAGTCATCTACTTCTGAAAACTGCATTTTTAATTGCTGCTTTAAGTCAGGTGTTGCTTCCACGTCAGGGTGTTTCAGGCGAGCTTGGCGTGGCGTTCTGGAATGTCGAGAATCTGTTTGACACGGTTGACGACCCAAAGACTGAAGGCGATGAAGAGTTTACTCCGGGAGAACCAAAGGCGTGGACGAAGACTCGGCTTGAGCTGAAACTGACGAATCTTGCCCGCGTGATTGGTGATATGAATTCAGGCCAGGGGCCTGATGTTCTCGGGCTATGCGAGATTGAAAATCGGGCCGTGCTTGAGCTACTGGTTAAGCATTTAGACAAGACGGGCCGCAAGTACGAGATCGTTCATGAAGACTCGCCGAGTTATCGCGGGATCGACTGTGCGTTGCTGTACGATTCGAAGACGGTGAAACTCGATCGATCAGAGATACACACCGTCAAGAAGTTTGCGACTCGTGACATCCTTGAAGCACGTTTCACCAGTGGCGGCAAGCCGTTCTTTGTCTTCGTTAATCATTGGCCGTCGCGATACAACGTGGATTCACACCGAATCGAAGTGGCGACAGTCCTGCGGAAGCGAGTCGATCAGCTCTTAAAGAGTAACGCTGCTGTCGACTTCGTGATTCTGGGCGACCTGAATGACACTCCGGCGAATGTTTCGGTCGGTAAGACGCTGCGGACCTGGGGGAATCCTGACGAGCTTCGTCCAGGTGTGCTGTTCAATTCGATGTGGAAGTTCCACGCGAAAGGCGATGCCGGCACTTACGTTTATAAAAATAAATGGGACGTGCTCGACCACATCATTCTTTCGCCGGGGATGTTGGATGGTCAGTGCGTCGATTGGATTAGAGATTCCACTCGCCGAGTCATGGCTGACTACCAGATATTTGTCTCGAAAACTCCGGGGTCAATTCCTCGCCCGTCACGCAGTTACCTTGGCCCGCGTTTCTTTGGCAACGGATACTCTGATCATTTGCCGGTGGAATGCCGCCTGCGGATTTCAGCCGAGTAGCTGAACTGGCAGTTCCGGCCTACGGACCCGGCATGAGCGACGTGCAGAACTAACGAATATCCAACAAGGAATGTCCAAATATGGAGTCGGGAAAAATTCGCCCTTCAACATTCCTTGTTGAAAAAGTGTTCATCGATCGTTCGAGGATGAACGTAGTTCACCATCGGTCGGCTTAGCGAAAGCTCCCAATGGGCAGATGGCCCCACAGTGTTTCGTCGCCTCGCAACACGTAAAACTTCAGTGGCGAGAACGTGCTCAACTGTGGATGCTCGATCACGTATTTCACGTTTTCGAAGGTGATCGATTCCCAAAGGTGCAAGCCGACCAGGATGTCGCTCTGCTGGATTCCGTTGAGAGCTGCCGGGCTGCCGTCTCGCACTTGCGTGACTCGCATTCCGCCTCGATAGCGAGGTCCAACCAGCGATCGTTCGTTCGAAGCTAGCTGATTCAGGCGGATACCGAACATGCGATAGAGCTCGTCGTTGGTGCCGTCGTCTGCGCTGTTGTTTGCTCGGACGATTGTTCCGTAGGCTGAAGCTGGACGATCGGCAGCGTTACCGACGCTCATCGCCAGGTCCTGATTTTTACCAGACCGTCGAACTGATAGTTTCAACGATTCTCCTGGCTTCTTACCCAGGCACGCTCGTTCAAAGTCGGCGGCGTCGGTGACTTTGGTTGAACCAGCAGTCATGATGACGTCACCAGGCTTCAAGCCGGCTTTTTCGGCTGGGCTGTCGGGAATCAGGTTTTCGACGATCAGCTTGCGATCGCTGGCTGACTTTACGTCTGTGGAGACCAGGCCGTGCCATGTCTGGCTCAGCTTTTCGACGTTCAACAGCTCGGCGATAATTTTGCGAGCATCGTCGATGGGAATTGCGAAGCCGATTCGTTGTGCTCCGGCTCGGATGGCGACGTTGATGCCGATGACCTCGCCATTGAGATTGATCAGTGGGCCACCGCTGTTTCCGGGATTGATGCTGGCATCAGTCTGGATCAGGTTTCGGTAAGACTGCTTCTCGTTGACTTCGACGTCGCGTGACAACTGGCTGATGATGCCGGTCGTCATTGTGTTCTCGTATCCGTAAGCGTTGCCGACGGCGATGACCGACTCGCCGAGCATGAGGTCTGACGAAGTTCCTAACGGCATCACGTTAAGGGAACGCGTTGGGTTGATCTTTATGATTGCCAGATCGTGCTTCCGGTCGAACGAAACAACTTTAGCGGTATAAGCAGAGCCGTCGTACGTGGTGACTCTTAGTGAGTCGACGCCTTCGACGACGTGATGGTTGGTGACGATGTAGCCTCGTTCGTCAATAATGACGCCCGTGCCCATACCGTTAATTTTGCGGCCCTGGTTCGATGAGAACAGTGAGCCGGAATCGTCGGCGGTCTTTTCGCTGTGGATGTTAGCCACGGCGGATTGAGCGCGACGGATTGCCTTGACCGCTGCCGTTTCGCGTACCGAACCCGCCTGAGCAGGAATGGTTGAGAGCGTCAGGACAGTGGCACACAAGCCGAGTTGAAAAATGCGGTTGATCATATGATGGCGTATCGATTGCAGGGCGATGCTCGAAACCCGACCCGGAAAATGGTGATCCTTCACCGGGGCCAGCCACGACTTCCGTCTACTCCTCCGAGATCTGCTGGATCGGCCATCACCCCTACGTCGCTTGAAGCCTCGAATAATGATGCTCACAACCCGCCTGAACTGACCTGAGGGCAATCGGAGACGGGCTGTAACGATCAGGTAATCTGGATGGCAGAAAATTGAGCGACGATGTGCGGACTTCACTCAAGAAGGGAAACCTGCATTGCGCGCGACAAGGTGTTCAGGTGCCTGATGCGCTTGCACTGGTTCAAGCAGGCGTCAAAATCCGGGACGTGTTGAATCGTGTCCGTTTTTTTTTGACGCGATCGCAATTCGACTGAAGCAGCAAGTTTCTGTACGCCACCCCGGATAACCGGTAGAAATTACTTGGATGCCCACTCGCGATCAGCTCTTGACCATGCTCGAGGCCAATCCCTCGGACGAGTTTCTGCAGTATTCCGTCGCGATGGCCTGCGCGAGCGAGGGAAATGAGGAAGAAGCAGCCGAACGTCTGAAGGTACTTTGTGTAGCCAGTCCGGACCATGTATCGGCGTGGTTTCAGCGAGGGCAGGTTCTCAACCGGCTAGATGAAACCGACGAAGCTCGCAAAGTTCTTGAGACTGGCATCGCGACTGCACAGCGAGTCGGCGACTCTCACGCCGAAGGAGAAATGCGAGCGTTCCTTGACATGATGTAAGAGGTTTGAAGCTTGCCCATGTTCCGATGCACCTGCTACGGCCCGACATCGGCCCGCCGCAGCCAATCGCGAATGACGGTGGCAACGAACTCGGGATCATCGTCGCTACGGACATGATGATGAATGCCGCGCACCGCAATAAGATACTGAAGCACGCTAACCACGTACTGCGAGGTGAATGAACGTGCTGCTTCAAATGATAAGCGTTCACGTGTACTCATCGACGATCACCAGGATGAGAAACTGACGCTCTTTTCCCGTCCGATCCGTCACAAAGTCGTACGACCAGACGTGGTCCTTGTA
This sequence comes from uncultured Planctomyces sp., assembly GCA_937904325.1. GTDB lineage: Bacteria > Planctomycetota > Planctomycetia > Planctomycetales > Planctomycetaceae > JABMPE01. Next base: position 21,157 of record CALGTK010000222.1, on the reverse strand, counting down.
TTCTGCACGGTGACGGACACAGGTATTTTCACTGCAACCAGAAAAACGCCGCTTGAGATGCTGTTTCCTCGGGATTTACATGTACTCTCGCTTCCAAAGTCTTTTTATTTACGACGACCGGGTTGCGACAACCAAAACAAAGATTCGAGCCTGTGGACCGCTCGATGACACGGGGCTGGCATCGGAAGTCGCCAGCACCACAGCCATCAGGGATACCGAAGAAGCATTGCCGAGTTCGTATTACCGCCGCGGCCTTAAGCAAATCGGAGTTACTGAAGCGTCGCTGATAATTCGATTTGAATAGTGCTGCCGGCGAGGTTGTGGCGATCAGTGAGCATTAAGGGCTGGCAAGGAGCCACTTGACTGCTGAGTCCACAGCGTTTTGTTGGGCTGAAGACTGAACTGCCTTTGCGGCACCTGATGCCGCAAAGGCAGACTTGACGACTTTAGGTGTAAGGCCCTTTTCGCCGCCAATCCATAGCGGGTGCGGAGCCGACAGAGCGAGTAGTGCTGGCAAGTCTCCGTACTTAACTGCACCGACCAGGAAGTTCGGTGCTCGGTAGCTTGTCAGGTCGCCGAAACGAAAACCTTGAGTGTCGACGGCAAGCTTATTAACCATACCTTTGGCGACAACTCTGGCAGCAGCGGCGATCGGGCCGGCTCCGTTTGTGCCGATCAGATTGAGGCGTTTGGGTTCGTGTTCGTCACCGCTTACCCAGGAGACCAGCGTCAGCACGTCGTGGACTCGCTGCACGAAGAGCGCGTCGTTGTAGCAGTAAGTGTAGGCCGCTGCTTCCCTCGGATTGGCAACGACAGCTTGCCTGGTCAGCGGTTCGCCGCTGCCGAGGAATTCGCCCTGGCCGAACAGATCGGCCGACACGATCGAAGCTCCGCCGTCCAGAAGTTGAACGACTTCGTTACGAGCTTCGCCGGACTCGGTGAAGAGTTCTTGCTTGCCGGAGCCGTCGATCCAGATCACGACGTCGCCATTCCATTTCGTACCGGTTGGGAACAGCGAAATGACTGGCAGCTCTTCGCCGGCCGAGTCCAGATGGACGATGTCTTCAAAGTATAGGAATCCGTTTCGCTTCTGCTTGTCGACTTTCGTCCGCTTGATGTCGTCGTAATCGGGCAGGTTGCGTCCGATGATCGACTGGAACGCTCCGCCGAGAACTTCTCGATATTTCTGAAGTGATTCGCCATCGTGCGGCGTCAATGCTGCGATCTGTTTATCTGACGCGGATGCAAGGTCTTTCAGCAACGTCCGCTCGTAGTAGTCGCCACCTTCGGGCTGTGGATACTCGTCATTCCAGACTTGGTGGTCCTCAGCCGTCAGAAACGCGAAATCTTCTTCAACAATCGGCTCTTCAATCCCAAGTTTCAGATGCTTGTTAAACCACGAGTACATCGTCGCACGTGAGACGTAGTTGTAGTTGTGTGGAAAGTAGAGCAGCGGTCGGCAGTAGACATTGTTCTTAGTTCCGAGCATTCCATAAAGCTGCTGAAGCTGCGGATAGCCCTTGGTCATCATCTCCTTTGTCCAGTCATCGGCCGCTGTCATCGCCTGCGGCTTCGGAGCAAAAAGTGCGGCAAGTTCAACGTTGCCCGAACCGACTCTCAGCAGCGAGCAGTTCTCGCAGGTGCATCCACCCTGCATCGACGTCGAAACCATTCCGTTGGGAAACGCAGCGATCGGTCGAGGGTCGATCGCACACAGCAGGATGGTCTGAGTACCACCGCCGCTTCCGCCTGTAACCGCCATTCGTGAATCATCGACATCAGGAAGCGATGATAGAAAGTCCAGGCAGCGGATCGAGTTCCACGTCTGAATGCCCATGATACTTTGCAGCCGCATTTCAGCCTGAGCGCTGTACAGGCCCCAGTTCTCTTTGCCTTCAAAGTCAGGCCGCTGTTTCGCGAAGCGATGAGCGAGCTGATACGAGATCTGCTGACTGTCGGCGTAGCCAAGCATATCGAAAATGAAGACGACACAACCCATTCTTGCGAGTTGCGCACACCGGGCGATTTTTGGGAAGCGACCGGAACTTTCGAAACGTTCAGCTCCGTCGACAATTAATTGGCGGATTTTCTTTTCGCCGTAGTCCTGGAGACGGCCGCCGTGGCCGTGCGGACAAAGCACCGCCGGTCGACGGACATCTTTCTTGCCGTCATCAGGCCGAAACAACAAGCCCGTGACAAAGTGGTTTGGAACCGCTTCGAAGTAGACCTTTTCGACTGTGAACCCGGGGCGACTGAATTTGCCGTGGATGACTGCGTTCAGCGGGGTCTTTTCCGGCATCGGCCACAGTCCGGTCGCGATTTGTGTCTGCTGGCGAAGCTTGTTCGCTCGGGCTTCCCACGCGGCTTTTCCCTGTGGAACTTCGAAAGGAAAGTATCCATTGAGATCCTTTCTCGGCTGCAGTCGGCTGTCGTTCGGAAGCTGGCCGGCTTCGAAGACGCTGGTGTCCTGAGCGTCAACCGATGCTGAAGTGAAGCCTGTTGCAATGATCAGGGTGGCCAGGATCACTAAGCCGCCAAGTGCTGAACGAGGTGAGGAAGTCAGATTGTCGACGCGGGAAGGAAGTTGCACGGTGTAGTCTCCATCGGAATGAGTTTCGAAGGCCCATGAGTATTGCAGCGGCGGCTGGTCCTGCAATCGAAAGCTGAGATTTGGTCTCATGTGTTTCGAGTTTTGAATTATTGCTCTGATCTGACGATGTCTGGCTGGTGTCATGCGTTAGTGACTTTCTAATCTTCGCACCGTAGCGCCTTTGGGGTTTAACGCTCGGGGGTGTTGACGTTTAACCGTGCCGGCCACGCGTATCGAAAGACTCGTTGAATGACGCGAGTCGGTACTGGGCGGAACTATGTAACCGCGGACGGATGAGTTCCGCAAAACGAATTGCAGAAGGAAAGACTGATGTTAGACGACAACGTAAGAGAAGAAATCATCCACGAGCTGAGTGTTGCTTACTGGATGGAGCTTGAGACTGTCATGAATTACATCGCAAGCTCGACGAATCTGGACGGCGTTCGTGCCGAAGAGATCAAGAAGGCCCTTGCCGCTGACGTGACTGCCGAGCTTGTCCACGCTCAGACAATTGCTCGACGCATCAAGACAATCGGCGGAACAGTCCCTGGGACCTTTGACTTCAAAGCCCGGCAGAAAAGCCTGCAGCCGCCAGCGAAAAACACCGACGTAGTCGCCGTAATCAAAGGTGTCATCGAGGCCGAAGACGCGGCGGTCGCTCAGTACAACAAACTTATCAAACTGTGCGACGGAGTCGACTATGTGACTCAGGACCTATGTATCCAGGCCCTCGGCGACGAAGAAGAACACTGCCGAGAATTCCGTGGCTTCCTCGCTGAGTACGAAGGCTGAGTAGTTAATTCACGTGAAATGTCGGTTGAGCCAGATAGCTGATTAACGGGGCGGGCAAATCTGCTCGTCCCTCTTTTTGTGGTCTAAACCAGGTGTTTAAGACTGCTGGAGCTTGTCTCAAGGGCTAAAACCGATCAGTGACGGGCAGTGCCTTGTCGGCAGCGGCGAGCGTCGACTTGAACTGAACTTGCCGGTAGTTGGTGGTTTTGTGCTATTATCAGCTGCGATACAGTTCTCAGGGACGACTTTGAGAAGTCTCAACACCCCTTTCGGGCATTCCTTGCCCTTGTTTCTGTGAACAGAGCACCCTCCAGAAATCATTTCGCGACCAGCTAATCCCCCTCAAACATCTTCGAACTCTCCATTCGACCCGCGCGAGTTCTTTGTTCGTGCGCGTTGAATCACGAGGCCGGAAGGATCCGTCCTGATGCTCCGCCAATTCTTCAGTACGACTGCGGCAGCTTCTTCTTCAGACATAAACCACCGCCCAAATTCCAGAAAGCTAAGCCGTGCGAGCTTTGTTCTGCTGCGAATGGCGGCCTTTGCGGGTGTACTTGTCGGGTTTTCCGGAGTCACCTACGGACAGTTCGGCTCGGATTTGTTCGACGAATTTCAGTCGAACGAAAATCGGACGGTGGCATTTGATTCTGAGGATGCTCCGCCATTGCAGCGGATTGATAACGGAGCAACGAACTGGCGAGCTCGTGTCGGACATCTGGCGTTCGAAACGTTCGGTCGTGATTCGTCGATCACTCATGTCGAGCTGATGCCAATGATTCCTCTCGACAACGCCGCCTTGTTTACTGATTGGCGGCTGTTCGTCGACAATCATGGAGAAATCGGAGTGAATCTGGGGCTTGGCTATCGACAGTGGATCGAAGAACTTGACCACGTTGTCGGAGCCAGCGTCTGGTATGACGGAGACAACACCAGCACGGAATACTTCAATCAGGTGGGCGTCAGTCTGGAAATGATGGGCGATACGTGGGACGTGTTTACCAACGTCTACATTCCCGTGGGGGATGACACGAAAGACTTTTCTGTCCGAAATACGAACTCTCGCTTCAATGCCGGTGGAACGTCAATTCTTTTCGACGAGGTGCGTGACCGCGGAGAGTCGATGCCGGGGGTTGACTTTGAATTCGGATTTCTGCTTCCGACCGACTTTGCTCATGAGCACGAAGTGCGGGCCTACGCTGGCTGGTACTTTTTCTCGGGCGATGAAACTGACGACATTAACGGCGCGAAAGTTCGACTGCAGGGCGACATCAACCAGGTCATGACGGCTCAGGTCGAATTGACTGACGACGACGAATTTGGAACCAACGTGATCTTTGGTGGGTCGATTGTTCTACCAGGAAGTCTTTCGTCGGAACGACCATCAGCTCGTCGACGCGAACGGCATCTCGGTCGGTTCTCGCAACGCAATTACAACGTGATTGTTTCGCGAGAAATCAGGACTCAGACTGGTATCACTGCCGTTAACCCATCGACGGCTGCTGGCTATTCCGTCGCTCAGATTACGGCTGATGGCGACCTGCCGTCGACCAGCGACATTCTATTGGTTCAAGCCGGCACCAGTTTGACGTCGGCGATCACGCTCGCAGACGGACAGTTCCTGCTGGGTGAAAAAACCGGTCAGCAGGTTGTGGCTGACGGGTTTGGTCTGATCGACGTGCCAGACTTCTCAGCAGGTACGGGTACACCAATTATTGATTCGGTCGCCGGCACTGCGATCACGCTGGCATCGAACTCGCGAGTCGCCGGCCTGTCAGTTACCAATGCGACCGGGCACGGCATCATCGGATCGGGAATCAGCGATTTCACACTCTCAGACGTGACGGTTTCCGGTTCCGGCATGGACAACCTGTTTCTGGAGAATGTTGCCGGACCATCGACATTGACTGGTCTGACGCTGGGAGATGGAACGGGCGCGTCATTCCATCTCGACGGTTCCACTGCCGATGTTACGCTGGCCGGGACGATTTCCAATTCGTCGGGCCGATCGTTGCTGATCGAAAACACTTCGGCGGACACAACCGTTGATCTGAGAAATGCGACCGTCCAGGACAGTGGCTCGGGTGTGCTGATTTCAGGCGTCGTAGGCGATGTGCAACTTAACGATGTGACCGTGACGGGCGGAACGGGAACCGGCATCGAAGTCACTGGAAATTCTGGAACAGTCATCTTCAACGGTCTGACTGCGGTTTCTGGCAATACCGGTCCAGGAATTAACATTCATGACACGGTGGACGATGCTGGTACTACTGCCGTCGTCGAAGGTCAGGTCTTTTTCAGCGAAGTCAACCTCGCCGCCGACGGCCAAACGGGCCTCGTTGCCAGTAACGCGACATCGCTGCAGATTACCAACGGAACTGTCAACGCGACGAATTCAGGGGCTGTTGCGAACATCTCGGATTCTCTGATCGATGTTCGATTGAGAAGTATCTTCGCCGATGGCGGCCCTTTCGCCGTCAACATCGCAGACACTACTGGAACGTTTGCGGCACTTGGAGATGGTTCGGGGACAGCCGGTTCAGGCGGTTTGATTCAAAATACGAACACAGCTTTTACAACATCGAACGCCGGTACGGTCTTCCTGCAGTTTGTCGACTTCGACCAGAACCAGCACGTACTGTCGGACGTGGGCAGTTCCAGGATTACGGTTGCGGGATCCAACATTTCCAACACGACCGGAGGATCGTTGACACCGAATATGATCTTCGTGACTCAGAACACGAAGGGGCTGGAGATTTCTGGCTCGAACATCAGCACCGGCAACACGATTGGCCTGTTTGACGGGACCGTCAACACGGTCGATAGTTACAGCTATGCCTTCGCGAATAACTCGCTGGTGTCTGATGCGGGTGACCTGTTCCGCGTAACGTCTCAGGCGGGGGGAGAAGACGCGACGCTCGCTCTGGTGGGAACCGGCAACTTGATCACACTCAATAGTGACAACACGGACGCGTTTGATGTCGACTGGAATGGGCCGAGTGCCGTGTCGGTTTCAGGTAATACTCTGACTGGAGTGGGGACATCGACGACCGGCCTCCGCTTTAATGGAGCGTCAACGACCGCATTGTCGACGGTTGCCGTACAGAACAACGATTTCCGATTCGACGGAGCCGCAGGGACGGGAGTTAACCTTGTCGCGGCTGGGCCATCGTTACTGACGATTGGTTCAAACACGCTGGACTTCAACGGCCAGAATGGAGTTGGCATGAGCCTGACTCTGCAGGAAGCTGGCGAGGTCGGAATCTTCTCGAACCTCCTGACCGACGATGGTTCGGGAGCGACCGCGGTGCTGTTCCCGACGATCGCGGATCAGTCAACGGTGACGATCGAGAACAACCAGCTGCTGTTTAACAGTGTAAGCCTGGCGATTGATCGAGGCATCATCTTCCAGGCCGTTGAAACCGGCGGAACGATTTCACTGGGCGGCAGCATCAACAACGTGATCAATGGGGCGACGACGCCATTCCAGATTCCAAACAACAGCTCGACTGGTGGCTTTCCGGTCAATGGAGCGTTCGTCCCGTAGGTTGAACGGTGTCGGCGAACTCTGGTGGGAGTTGCCGAGTGTGGAGTCTGCGAATTCCACAGGATGAGAGCAGGTTTTGCAGGCGTCGGCTAATTCGATTGAAGATGGATAAAAGTCGTACGAAAGTGAGCAGTGGTGCTCGCGAAATTTATGTGGAATTGTAATGCCAATCGCATCGGTCTATCGTGTGGATTGCGTGCCGTGTAACAGTGTTTTCCGGAACTTACTGATATCCCGGAAAGCTCTATCTGATCCTGAGCTCAACTCGGGTTGGACAGGGAAAAAGCAAACACGAAGCCTGGGATGCGACGATGCGAAGGTTGACTTTTCGAAGACGGATGGCGTGGACCCGGTACACGTCAGTGGTTGCAGAGTGTCTTGAAGTTCGGACGTTGTTATCCGGGATTCTTCCCCATGCCATGTGGGCTCACGGTGGAGCTTTCGGGCGTCCGGATCATCTTGGCCGTGGACATGATAGCCTGGGGTGGGATGGTGCAGGTCGAGGCAGTGCCGCTTTGACATACTATCTCGGAGATGTGCCGTCTGCGTTCAGCCTGTCGACGGCTGATGTTCAAGTCGCAATCACACAGGCATTCGATGTCTGGGCTGCTGTGATCGACGTCAGCTTCACGCAGACGACGATCCCGGGAATTTTTGATTCGATCGACATCACGTTTGACAATATCGACGGGACTGGAAGCACGCTGGCCTTCGCGTATTACCCAGACGATGTGAATTCGAATCCGCTTGCCGGCGACATTCAGTTCGATACCTCTGAGACCTGGGAAATCGGAAACGATCAAGGATCAGCAGCATTCGATTTTCTGCTTGTCGCAGTTCATGAAGTCGGCCACGCGATCGGGATTGACCACTCCGACAATGCTAACTCGGTGATGTTCCCATCCAGCGGAGCGTCGGATTCATTTACGTCACTCGTGGACGCGGACATCACTGCGGCTCGATTGATCTATGCGTCGATCGGTGAGGATCCGATCGATCCGGATCCATCCCCCCAGCCAGACCCGGAACCATCAGGGACGATCGCACTTGTTGACGGTGTGTTAACCGTAACTGGAACAGAAAACCGCGACCGGGTGGTGTTGCGAAAGCTTCGGTCAGGCGACGGTGGTCGACTTGCAGTGCTGATCAATCATCAGCTTCAGACATTCAGTCTAGCTGACGTGGACAGCGTGTTTATCAACGCTCTAGGCGGAAATGATGTCATCGTTGCGCGGCGAAACGTGAGTCTTGAGCTGACCGTCGACGGAGGTGACGGCAACGATCGAATTCGAGGCGGCTCGGGCAATGACAATCTGACTGGCGGCCTGGGCAATGATCAAATCACCGGTGGGCGTGGCAACGATGTTATTGATGGTGGTGCGGGTGACGATCGGCTGCGAGGACAGGGCGGTGACGACACTTTGAGCGGCGGCGATGACAATGACACTTTGATCGGTGGTCGAGGTGATGACCTGCTGGACGGCGGTGCCGGGACCAATGTCCTGAAGCCGGACAGCGGTCGGGACAAGCAGATCGGGCGCGGCGATCGAGATTCAGTGTTCCGCGGTGGGCGTTTTCGTCCGTTCGAATTCCTACGGACTCGTGGACGCGGGGCCGACTTTAGCGAAACCCGCTTTGGTCGTCTGATCGCCACAATTTCCGCTGGCCTGCAACGCTGAAAACGCCTTCCAATTTGTTGTCGCCGTTATTGGCTGTGCCGAGTTGTTGAGCCTGGAGCGTAGCGTTATTCAGGCAAGTTGAATAAACCGGGCACCACCAAGGAAGTGCCTGTGATGTATTCAAAACCGTTTCGTCGTGAAGTGCTGGTAGCGTGTGATACAGGCGGTAGAACCCGTGAAGTGGCGACATGGTTTGATGTTTCTGAATCGTGGGTTAGACGAATCAAGCAGGAGCGTCGTGAGTTGGGGAAGACCGCTCCGAAGACGACTCGTGATCGGCGTCCGTCGTAGCAGAAGTGGAGTGACTGGCTGCGGGAAAGTATCGCTGGTCAGCCAGACATCTATCTGCATGAACTTCAGGTGAAGCTAGAGTCTGAACAGGAAGCAAAGTTGTCGCCGCAAACACTCAGTGCGGGTTGTCGAGCCTTGGGGCTGACTCAAACAAAAAGACACTGATCGCCGCTGAACAGGAACGCGAGGACGTTGCTCAGAAACGTCGGGACTGGAAGCAGAACCAGAATGATATCGATCCTGATCACGTTGTGTTCATCGATGAAACGTGCACGCAGACCAACATGACGCACACCTGTGGTCGTTCACAACGCGGCACACGTGTGATCGAAGAAGTTCCGTTTGGCCGCTGAGAGACAACAACATTTGTCGGAGCTTTGCGTGCCACCGGATTCACGGCACCACTGACTGTCGATGGTCCAATCAACGGTCACATCTTTCTGGCATGGGGACAGCAGCATCTGCTCCCCACGCTGACGCCAGGAGACATCGTGGTGATGGAGAACATGTCGAGCCACAAGGTGCAAGGAGTCCGCGAGGCGATTGAATCAGTCGGAGCAGAAGTCCGCTACTTCCCGCCGTACTCACCTGACCTCAACCCCATCAAACTGGCGTATTCGAAACTCAAGAAACTGCCTCGCGATGGAGCAGAACGAATCGTCGATACATTTTGAAATCTTTGCGGCAGTATCCTCGATCAGTTCTCAAACGAAGAATGCCGCAACTACTTCAAACACAGCGGATACCGCTACGATTAAATCGGAGCCGCTCTACTAGGGCCATGAATCAATTGGAACGACGATTCTCCTAAGTCGAAATGGTGATCGGTGAAGATGCCGAAGTTTTCAATTTCGATCTCGCGGATCTTCATGCTTCGGACTTCAGTCGGGTCAGTTGAAGTCCCTCGGTCTGTTGCAGTCACGTTTTAAGTTGCGCGGAATCTGTTAGCGATATGCCGGCCGCGTGGCGTTTCGGGGCGGTCTTGGCGGCTAGCGCGGTCATCGACTCGCTGACGAGTTTCGCTAGTTGGTCCTGGTCTGCAGCGGGGTTCTGAACGTCACGCAGAAGTTCTCCAAGTAAATCGTTTCCCTGACGAAGCTGGTCAACGTCCAGCGGTGGTGACGTGTTGAGTTTGACTTTTTCGATCCAGGTTTCGTCGTCCCACTCATTGGCGATGTCGCGAATCTGAGTGACGATTTCGTCCGGAACGCCAGGCTGAACGTGCAGATGTCAGTGTTCATGTCCTTCCACTGACCATCGAACAGGTCACCCGCGATGATGACAAACGCAACAGCTTCGTCGATCGCGATTTGTACCAGGTTTTCGAAGGCTTTGCGTGTGGCGTTTCGAAGTCGTTCTGTCGGCGCGTCTGGATAAGACACGAGGCTGCTCGCAGCGGACTGTCGATGTGGATATCGGCTGCGTGTATGAAACGAAAACTGTTGTCAGGCATGGTGCCTTCCTCGTGTGCCAACTCAGCCATTGCAAACATTCTATTGAACTTGTCAATTCAGCTTATGATGCTTGAGAAGTTCTACCGGATAGACTGATTAACGCACTGATGGCTTGCGTGAATAGTTCAGCGTATCGTGGCTCGGTTGAGCGTGCCATGCCGCACCTAACTCTGGCGCCGCTGGGATTTGTGGGAGATGTTCGAGCCTTTCGTTTCGTCCAGACAGCGTCTGGACGAAACACTAAGCTTCTTCTTCACCGGCTGGTTCTTCGGCGACCGGAGCGTCAGCCGTGACTCCGATGTCGGAGCTTTCGAAGGCGACTTCGATGACTGTAGTTACACCGTAATTCTTTGGGCTGTAGCCTTTGCGGAAGTGAACTCGCCAGATGAGCGGCTCGTCTGAACCCACCAGCTGAACGACGCCTTCTTCGGTGGTTGGGATGTAGGTTTGGAACTTCTCGCCGGGAGCGATTTCCTGCCCGACGTTCTGGTCACGAAGATTCCAGATGTCGAATTCGTTGAGGTCGTAAACGAACGTGAGTTCTCCGCCTTTCTTCTTTTGCGATATGCGGCATGCAAAATTGTTGGACCGAACGTTTTCGAAATCATTGTTGTCACGCTTAAACACAAGGTCATCGAGTGGGGCGATGCTTTGGTCAATCGAGAGATTTTCGAATTCGAACCAAAGTTTCAAGACGTCCGAGCCGGGGGCTTTGGTGACGTCTCTATCGCCGAGGTGATGCACGAACTCGACCGGTTCTTTAGTGACTCGGACAGGCGTCACTTGAAGGTTGCCAAACCGTTGAGACTCGCCAAGTGACAACGAATGCCCAGGTGGCATTTCGGTTACCTCGGGAACGAGCTTGTAAACGATCTTGTCATCTTTCTTCTGCGGCTTGACGTCCGGCAAGCTTTCGAGCGCCGACATGTTTGGGTTGAGTAACTTGTACACCAGGAAGATCACTGCGAGCGTCATGGCGATGGCGTAGTTGCGAACCAGTGTGAAGGTGTGTCGTGAGATTCCACGGCCGGCAGCAATGCTTGCGATGGAAGGTGTTTCAATGGTGACGCCCTGGTCTTGTGTCTTGGTGGGTACTTCTAACGAAGGAGTCTCCGTAGATTCTATTGAAGGCTCGTGGGCAGGTTCAGGGTTCGCGACGAATGGCGGCGTGGGGTCATTTGTTGTCGAAGTTGTCTCGTCGACGGGAGCGTTGATTGGAGTTTGAGTTGTCGTTGAGTCAGCTTCAGCAGGCTGTTCGATGGCGGCTTCGGGGTCCTCTGGCGAGTCGCCTGCTGGTTCATCATCAGGTGTGTCGATCGACTCGTCCGTCGGAGTTGCCTCTGGCTCGGCAGGGGCTTCGATATTGAGATGGGTTCCGCAGTGAGGACAGGCCACGATGACGCCGGCCTCTTCGACCATCAATCGGCCTTCGCATTTACTGCATGCTACTTCAAATGCCATAGCGGAGAACTCTCAGATATCTGGAACTCGGGATTGCCGTCGCCGATTACTGTTTTGACAATTACGGCGTGTGCGCGAAGAGTGTTCCAGCAGAATAGATCGGGTGGGTTTCGGATTTGCTTGTTGATGAACAATCCGAAATGCGAAAAAACGGCGTGTCAGGACTCGCCACTCAGCGTGATTTATGGGATAGGTTAGTCGGAGTTCGTTGCTCCGTTTCCTCGTAAACCTGCGAGCCCGGACCAGTCTATTCTGGCGGGCGTTTTCTGATCTCGCAAGTTGACCGATTGCGAGCTATGGCCGATAATTCCGAGTATTGGCAGTTCCGTTCGGTTTGCCAGTTCTGAAAAGTTAGTCTTCCCTGCTGGGGTGTCGGCGAGCCCTTCTGCATCGTTCAGGATGACGCCTGCGACCATGAGATTCCGAAGCTTCGCGGATTCGATCGTCAGTAGAGTGTGATTGATCGTTCCCAGACCCAATCTGGCGACAATCAGCAGCGGGAAATTCACCCAGGCGGCGAAATCAGCGACAGAGTCCTGATCCGTGAGTGGACAAAGCAGGCCGCCAACGCCCTCGACAACGATGATGTCAACAGTGGAATCCCAAGCCAGAAAATTCTCCTGCATCTTCGACAGGTCTGACTGTAGCCCTTCGTGTCTGGCAGCGACTGGTGGAGCAAGCGGTGCCGTAAATTTTTGCTGGCAGATGAGACTATCGCTTGAGAGCCCGGCAGCCTCAGTCAGTTGATCAAGGTCGGGCCAACGGGGCTTGATGCCGTCCATGACCGCTCCGCTGCAGGCGGGCTTCGAAACGCCAACAGAATGTCCGGCGTCGATTAACTCTCTTAGAATGAGTGAAGACACGTACGTCTTCCCGACGTCTGTGTCTGTTCCGGTGACGAAGAGGCCCCGTTGCGAAGTCACAGTATGTTCCTTCTTATTGCGATCCGTCGCGTCTTTAAGTTTTCGAGCGTGAGGCACCAAACGATCCGGCTTCTCAACATACGATTCAAGATACCCGTAGTCACGATAGATGTAAGGCTGCAACCCGAAATCGCCGCGAACTTTGAAGATCCTGGCGTTGGGCCGAGTGATCAATCGGCCACGGGATTTTCCGTACAGTGATAGTTGCTCTTATCAACGAGTTGTGCGTTGTCGACGATTTCATTGGAACCGCGTTTGGGACACTCGCCGTCTATCAATCCGGTCATCGCGTATTCACCCTTCAAATGGAACTGGACGGCCGATGAACGAAAGAAGAACGCCCCGAATCACGAACTGTGAAGCGGGGCGTTTGAGTTGTAATCAGATTATCTGGTCAGGACGTTAATAACGGTGAGATTATTCGTCGTCGCGGACGGAAACCTGCAACGCCCCCAGCATCTTCGTGAGCAATTGCTCCTTGCGATTAATGAAGAGCACATTGTCGAGAACGATCGCTCGCGTTTCGTGGCGGGCGTGAAGGATCAATCGCCCGGAACGGAGCAGCATGTATTCAAAGACGTCGTTAATCTCTTTGTCGATCCGCAGGTTTGGAGCTGGGTATCTTTTCAGATCGGAAAGGAAGCCGTGATGATGCAGCAGTTCGTTTGGTCGGACTTCCCAGTAGTCGTACCGAACAGCCACCAGCACAGCCAGGTAGAAGCAGAATAGGATTGTCGCGATCATGAAGAAGAATTCGTGATTCGCCCATGGTCTGAGGTGCTGAAGAATGTCACCAGCCACAGGAAGCAAATCGGGTTGGTAGCTGAAAGTCAGGAAGGCACCCATGACCAGCATCGCAATGAAGAAGAACAACGTTAGCGAAGTTGTACGAGGAAAGTCGAAAGTGACAACGCAGAGATTGAGTGTCAGCACCCCAAGAAAAATCAGCGTTGCTACTTCGCCGGAGCGACTGTGCTGGACGTCGACTTCGTCACCGAAGTAGATCAGCAGACCTGCCAGCAACGCAGCAAAGAAGGTCGGATAGAGAAAGACAATCTTTGGATACGAAATCAGATAGATTTTTTTCACTACTGCTGCAGGCTTGTCTTCTAAACTCTCTGGAGGCGTCGGAAAACTTGAAGGATCGGGGGGCGTGGCGGCATTCTCTTCAGACATGCTGGTTCCTGTCTGCTGGGATGTGAATGGAAACGGTCGATGTGGCCTTGAAAGTCCGTGAGATTCTGGAACGCGACGAACAACGTTCAATACAGGCAGCGGATCACCAATCCGCTGTTTTCTACTGTCTCAGGATAAAGACTTCAGCGGAGATCGACCACAGTCAGATCGCCGGAAGCAGGGAATACTAATCCTTGCTGTTTGATACTAATCAGAGAATTATAAGCGGGGGCCAGAACCAAATAGTGTTCTTCGATTCTTTATTCGCCGCTCGCTGGTTTGCTTCGGCCGCTTCTGGACGAGCTGATTTAAGATGCACGTTTCTGGTGGACAATGGGGCCTCAGTTCATCACGGATGCTGGCTTCCTGATGTTGCGGGGCGGGCGTCTTTTTGTGGCGGACCGTCCTGCTCGCGTGCCTGCAGCATGAACGGCGCAGCCGACTTGGAATGGTCGTGGCCATCGTACGCTCCGAAGTCATTAAAGAGGAAACGCTTCAGGATACGGTAAACCCAGCTCTTTTCGGGGATCTGTTTTTCCGGATTGAACTGCGACGTTCGCACTTCCATGTTTTGCAGTTCGGCGATCGCCGTCTTGCGAACGGTGGCGTCCTTCGCGTCGTGCAGGACAACGAGTTCTTCGAGCAGGTCGGGTCGTTCCAGGACGATGCAGCCTCGGGTCGTTGAGGATGCGAGATTGCGAAAGTCGGCCAGATACTTCGAGGCAAATTTTTCTTTCAGCGACTTTGATTCATCGTGAATGCTGTCAGTCGCAAACTGGATGATCGGGCACGGCTCGATGTCGCCCCATGGGTTGATGTGGTGGCTGATGCCGGTTGCAGCCGGGCAGAGTGCCTTGCCTTCACCGTCGTAGTAGGCGTCGACGATGGCGATCGGTTTTTTCGCTCGCATCGCGACAACGAATTCACGGACTCGCAGTTGTTGCTCGGGCGTAAGACACAGCTCAGGTGAGGCGTCGGGCCCCATTGGCCTGTAGATGTGGAACCACGTGTAGAAAACACCCATCTGGATCAGACGGTCGGTCCACTGTTCGGTTACCAGTTCGTCGATGTTCGTTTTGCAGACGCTGGTGCATACACCGGTCAGTAGTTTGTTGTTGAGGCAGTTCTGGACACCCTGCATTGTATTGCTGAGCACGTCTTCGCGGCCGCGACGTTCGTCGCTGACGATCTCCGTTCCTTCAACGCTGATGAGTGGAGTGACGTTGCCAGCTTTCCTTAGCCTTTTTGCGACTTCGTCCGTAATGAAGTGCCCGTTGGTGAAGACCTGGAAGTAGCAGTCTGTATGAGCCTCGAAAATTTCGAGCAGCTCCGGGTGCATGAACGGTTCACCCCCCACGATTCCGAAGAAAGCGTTGCCCATTTCTTTGGCTTCGGTGATCAACTTAGACATCGCTTGCAGATCAATCGTCTGCTGCTTGGCTGCGACGTCGACCCAGCAGCCCTGACATCTCAGGTTGCAGCTGTTGATTACCGAGACGTACAGGAACGGCGGGAAGTATTCGCCCTTTTTCAGCCGCCGCTTGAACTTCAGGACGGACATCGTCCCGCGAATTCCCATGTTGCGGAAGAACTTCCAAACGAGACGTTTGTCGGTTTCCAGCAGGACGCGTTTGGCCATCCGAAGGTACATCTGATTCTTCCTGGTCGGCTGAGGCGGGACTATTCGCGAAGGCAGAGCGATTTATTGTACTTGCGAACGTGCTGTTTGAAACCGCCACGGGGGAATCGGACACCACGTGTAATGAGATAATTTCTTTGGTCTGGGTCGGCAATTCCTACGAACTTAACCATGTTCCCTGACAAAGCTGTCTGGAAAGATTGTCCGATTGTGAAGAAATTTATGACTTATGCATCCAACATGTTGAGTCACGTGGCGTATTCACGTTAGTCTCTAAGGCTCTTGTGTAAGTAACGACGTTTCCTCGGAAAACTGCATGTTCCACCGACTTTCCATCCTAATGACCCTGACGAGCTGGTCGTTCGCATGGTTCTCGGCGTCGGTCCATGTTCACCATCCGGGGTATGACTGTCACCATGACGTCGCTCATTCGGTCCCGCATGCTCATTCCAGTGGCCCGCATTCGCATTGCCATAGTCATGAAAAAACTGCTCACAGGTATTCGGAATCGTCCGATCCAATAGAAAAGAGCGGCTCCGAAAATCTGCCGGTGGCTTCAGGTGACTGCCCTCTTTGCGACCTGATTGCTTTGGAGCTTGCCGCACATCCAACTGCGGAAGTGGCTCCTGTCGAAACCTTGATTGTCAGGGCTTCACTGCCGCACGCTATGCCGCCTGTCAGCGCTGCGCGATATTCGCTTCGCGGTCGAGCCCCGCCGGTCTGCTGAGAACATTTGCCAGCGATGTCCTGGCTCGATTGCGCACACGCTGTTGATCTTCTTTATTGCGTGCATGCGCTCGTTCTTGCCGAAAGAACTTGCCTTCACTGAGGCAGGCTCTTGCGCGAGGCGATGTCCAGTTGGCGAATGAGGCTGGAGTTGCCAGTTTTCGGACTCGGGCCCGAAGACTTCGAAAGTTATTCGGAGTTTCGGGTGCTTCCGGTATCCGCCGATTCTGTGCGTGTTCTGAGGCAAACTTCTAGCCTCGAACGCTGGCAGTATTTAAATACTCCAACCTTGAGTTCGGAAACAGATATTTATCCTTCCGGAGTATTCTCCGGACATACCGATTTCATTTTTTGTTCTTCGTTTTCCTGCAGGAGAGTTCTGTGAGTCAGCCATTTATTGCCGCATCGAGCGGTTCGAAGTTACGCAAAGGTTTTACGTTGATTGAGTTGCTGGTCGTCATCGCGATCATCGCCATCCTGGTGGCGTTGCTGCTTCCGGCAGTTCAGCAGGCGCGGGAAGCTGCTCGACGAGCTCAGTGTAAAAGCAATCTGAAGCAGATCGGGATTGGCCTGCACAACTACCATGATGTGCATCGAACATTGCCGCCCGGATTCATTGGAGTTGACCTGGCAACGGGAACACCGCATATCGGTGGTATGAATTCATTCGGCTGGGGCACGTTCATCCTGCCGATGGTTGATCAGGCTTCGCTTTACCAGGAGTTTAATACCAGCGTCTCACTTCTTGATCCTGCTAACAATCCAGCGAATGAACCACCAACTCAGAAGATTCTGAACGTTTATCGTTGCCCGTCCGATACGGCTAAAGACAATTGGAATCTTGACGATGAGATGGGCAATTTTCTGATCACGCTGTCGAGTTCAAACTACGTCGGCCATTTCGGAACGCTCGAACTTGAAGATTGCGAGTTGATGCCGAATCAACAGTGCATCGGAGATGGAGCGTTGTATCACAACAGCGCTGTCCGATTCCGGGATTTTACGGACGGCCAAAGCAGCACTCTCATTAGCGGCGAGCGGCGTTCCGGTAATCCAGGTGATTTCAATTCGACATGGGTCGGAGCACCGGAAGAGGGGGAAGAGTCGTTAGCCAGAATTCTGGGGATTGCTGACCATACTCCCAACCATGACGACGCACACCTCGACGATTTCAGCAGTATGCACACAGGTGGTTGTCACATGTTGGCGGGAGATGGAGCTGTTCATTTTGTTGGAGAAACTATCGACGAGGGAGTGTGGAAGTCGCTAGGAACTCTGCAGGGCGACGAACTGGTAGGAGAATTCTGACTGGACTGTGTTCAGATATGGTTGTCTCAGGCGTTGAAGGTTCCGAGGCAGGTCAAAGGTGTGGATCACGTCGTAGACGGTGCCGGCTGGTGATGTTACGTTTGTGGCACCTCTTTTATTCGGTCCGGAGTGATCCATGCCTGCGATGACGAAATGCCCAAACTGTGGCAAGACTTTAAAGCTGAAATCAGAAGCCGCATTTGGCAAGAAGACAGCTTGTCCCCAGTGCAGCGAGCCGTTCATGGTTAAACCGTATAAAAAGAAGAAGGCCAAACCCGTCGTCGAGGAGCCGGAGGATGAGTACGACGACTATGGCTCGTATGACGACGACTACGGGGCCGACGATCAGTACGACGACTACGAACCAGCTCCCAAGCGATCGTCGTCCAAGTCTTCAAAGAAGAAGTCGAAGAAGAAAAAGAAGGCTGCCGGGCTACCGCCCTGGCTGATGTACGTTGCATTTGGACTGGCGGGTGTGCTTGTTCTCGGCGGAGTGGCAGGCGTTGTTCTGATGGCTGTCGGTTCGTTCGGCGGCAGCAACGTCATCGACCTCACCTGGTTGCCGGAAGAGGCTGACTTTTTTGTGAAGGTTGATCCAGATGAGCTCTGGAACGCTCCGATGCTGGCGTCCGTTCGTGATAACGCGACAGTTAAACAGTTGATGGAGCAGGCGGCTCAGCAAGGTGGCGTGAAGATTGGACTGTCGGATATCGACTCGGTCGTGATGGCTGGGCTCGGTATGTCAGACACCTATCAACAGCAGGTCGGACTTATTGGCAATCGTATAGGTGGCTCGACTGTCATGGATAAAGCCGACGCCAAAATGATCGGCGTCGTGCGGTTCAAGAGGGACGTCACAGCGGCGGACCTGGGAGACGACGCCGAGAGTCGCAAGAAAGACCACGGCGGAAAGAGCTACTACTCGGTGCCGGATAATCAGGCCATCTATCTGGCTGACGCGCGGACAATGCTCGTCGGCGCGGAAGCTCAAGTGCAGTCAGCTATGGATCGAGGGCCGACTGAGCCGCGTGTCAGTCGCATTGATTTTGTGAATCCTCGACACCAGCTACTGTTTGTGATTTTGCCGCCAAAGATTCAGGATGCGGAATCGCGGAGCCAGGTTCAGGCGTCACCTGATGCAGCTGCAACCCCGGCTTTGCAGACAGCTCAGAAATCGTTGAACGACAACATGAAGGCAGTTGCTTTTGGATTGAGCCTGACTTCTGATATCAAAATGGAAGTGCAAATGCAGTGTTTCTCTTCATCCGAAGCCGACACACTGAAGACGGATCTCGATGCGGCCCTGGCTGAATTGAAAACGCAGTTCATGGATTTGACCGATCCCAGTGGGGTTCCACCGGGATTTTCGGACATTGTGGCGATTGGTAAAGAATCGATGGGCTCACTTGGAGCCACAAAAAGTGGCGACGAGGTCAGCGTGGCATTACAGGTGCCCGGCCGAATCACGACTGCTGTGCAGGACGCAATTGCCAGCAACCCGATGGCTGCCATGATGCTTCCCATGATGCTTCAAGGCATGACTCAACAGTTGAATCAGGGACCAACTCCACCTGCTGGATTGGGCGGAGCCAGCTCCGACTCATTGAATCCGTCAGTTGAGGGGGGCGATCAAGCTCAGGTCGGTGAGCCCGCAAACGCAAACCCGGAAGACTTTGAAGCAGGAGTTCGGCAGGATCAGCAGAACACACTCGGCACACTGAACGGAATTCGCGGGCGGATCAAGCAGACAACCGGAGCCATTCAGGACACGGTTCCTGGTGGAAAATAAGGAATGGGCCAACGCGGAAATTTCATGCTGGACTTGAAAGAGTTCGGAACCTCTGTTGTTCCGATTCCCGTGATAATTTGCGGCTCCAGCTACGAGGGACATGCCGATCGTTTGGAATCGCAAACAGCCCGGTGATCAGTGATCACCGGGCTGTTGATTTTCGCGACGTTAGTTGGTTGGAACTCGCTTACTCGCCGTTGAGGCTGCGGTTCAGACGCTTAAGTGCATCGCCTTCGATCTGACGTACGCGTTCCCGGGTCAGGCCGAGAGCTTCGCCGATTTCCTTCAGTGTTTTGGGTTCTGAATCGTCCAGCCCAAATCGCATGCGGAGGATCGTCGCTTCTCGCGGGTCCATCTTATCGAGCATCTTGAAGACGTGCTTCAGATTGTCGTTTTCCAGCAATTCGTCATCGGGGCCTTTGTACTTGTCGTCTGGCAGCACTTCCCCAAGTGTCCACGTGCCGTCAGGGTGATCTGTCTGTGGATTTGTGTTGTAGAGCTGGATGGCTTTCTTAACGATCTTCAGCTTCTTGCTGGGAATCTCCAGCTCGACAGCGACTTCTTCTGGAGTCGGCGTTCTACCGAGCTGATCGCTGAGTTTAGCGGTCGCTCGTCGCCACTTGGAGAGCAGCTCGACCATGTACGCAGGGATGCGGATTGTTTTGGCCGAGTTGACCAGGGCTCGTTTGATAGACTGCTTGATCCAGTAGCTGGCGTACGTGCTGAATCGAGTCCCCATTTCAGGATCAAAGCCTTCAACCGCTCGAAGCAGTCCAAGGTTACCTTCTTCGATCAGATCCTGAAGCGGCAGTCCTTTGCCGGTGTATGCTCTGGCGATGTTTACGACGAGCCGCAGGTTCGCTCGAACCATTCGGTCTCGAGCAGCTCCGTCGCCAGCTGAAATCTTACGTGACAGCATTTTTTCTTCGTCGGCTGTTAGCAGGGCAGTTTCGTTGATTTCCTTTAAATAAGTCTCCAGAGGATTCTGGACACGTGAGCGGGCTGAAGTACGACGCTTAGTAGTTGTAGTCGACATGGATGTCCTTCTGATTCGTCTGGAGTCGCTCAAGGAAGCAAGTGAGAGAGGCGGGCTCCGAACCAGAGCTCACACAACAGAGGTCAGATCGATCCTTGCGATTATTGACTGGTCTGTTGAAGTAACTCAGTGGGTCAAACGTGAAGGGGAAACTCAATCCGCAATCGTCCGTCTGCGGAAGTCTTGAGGTGAAGTCGACCGGCTAATGTGCGAACCTGAGTTGGGTCGGCACACCAACCGCGTTCCCAGCATCGAATACGGATGGACTTCGTATTCCACAGTGGGTAGTCGAGGTTTCAGAGAAGACTGAGAAGATGTATCGGCAGCGTGGTTCGGTGAGCTGGACCTGAACGACGAGCGAATTCAGGAAGAACACGGGTACCTTGCGGCTGGCGCAAAAGTAACGGCCCGTCGGAATTGCTCCGACGGGCCGTTTATATTGATCTTAAGGCACTACTACTTTTTCGGCGTAACCGATACTTCCCTTCTTGTCAGCAGAACCCAAGGACGCCTCTCGGTATCCAGTAGCCTGTCGCCCGCTCTTCCCCTGTTGAGGAGAAGAGCGGAGCCATCGACGGATTCCAGATTACTCGTCTTTGGACTCTTCAGCACCTTCTTCAGATGCCGCCTCTGGAGCTTCTTCTGCTGGGGTTTCTTCGTCAGCAGCTTCTTCTGCAGCAGTTTCTTCTGCTGGAGTTTCTTCTGCTGGAGTTTCTTCTGCTGGAGTTTCTTCTGCTGGAGTTTCTTCT
>CALGTK010000221.1 GCA_937904325.1 uncultured Planctomyces sp. | reverse complement strand
GTCGCGGTGAGCCTGATTCGGATTCCGCTTGACAGGCCATGGACAACGCCAGACTTCCCGCTTCGAAACTCAATCGACGGTCTGCTGCTGGCACAATTACGTAGCCTCGGAATTCCTCCGTCAACGACATGCAATGCTGCCGAATTTATTCGACGAGCGACCCAGCAGATTGCCGGACGGCTTCCGACTATCGATGAAGTTGAAACGTTTGAGCAGGACATCTCGGCCACCAGTCGTGCGCAGCTTGTACGGCGACTCATCAACGGTCGTGGATACGCTGATCACTTTGCGCAAAAGTGGTCGGATATTCTTCGAAACAAACGCCGTGGGCAGTCCCCGCGAATTCCCGGAACAATCGCGTTTCACCGCTGGATCCGTAACGCCATCGCAGAAAACATACCTTACGACAGGTTTGTTCGAGACATCATCACGGCGACTGGAAACGTCAGCGTCAACCCGCCGGCTCAGTGGTATGCTGAAGTCCGATATCTGGATCGATATGTTGACGACTCGGCACAATTGTTTCTCGGTATGCGAATCGGTTGCGCAAGATGTCACCATCATCCGTTCGAAAAGATCAGTCAGGAAGACTATTACGGAATCGCTGCTTTCTTTAGTCGCGTTGACAGGAAAGGTGGAGCCGGTGTTGCCGAACGGCGAGCCAACGAAGCCGTATTCGTGAAGCCGACCGGTCAGGTCAAGCACCCTTTGACTGGAGACATCGTCGCTCCTCATGGACTTGGTCAGACTGACCTTGATATTCCGTCGTTCGAGGATCCTCGACACAACTTTGTCGATTGGATGTCAGCTCCGGAAAACCCGTACTTCGCGCGGGCCTTCGTAAATCGAATGTGGGGACATTTTTTCGGTCGAGGACTGGTTGATCCCATTGATGATCTGCGAGTCACCAATCCCGCCTCCAACGAAGCATTGCTTGATGAACTCGCTCGGGAATTCATCACGACCGGTTTCGACATGAAACACATGGTTGAGATGATCTGTACCAGTACGACATATCAACTCAGTTCAGTACCAAACGAATTCAACGTGGACGAGACTCAGAATTTTTCACGATTTTACCCTCAGCGCATGAAGGCAGAAGTATTGCTCGACGCGATCGACCAGGCTACGGGTACACCGACTACCTATAGCGGACTTCCGGCGGGGACGCGGGCTTTGCAGCTTCCGGACGAGGGATATTCCAATTCGTTTCTAACCTTGTTCGGGCGACCGCCTCGCGAGAGCGCGTGTGAATGTGAGCGAACTGCCGATCCGAGTCTTTCGCAATCGCTGCACTTTATGAACGACAGCTTTGTCCTCAACAAACTGACGTCCAGTACCAGCTTTGCGACGACGCTTGCGGATGATAAACGAGAGCATCGCCAGAAAGTCTCCGAAATTTTCAGGACGGTCTTCAGCCGGCAACCGACAGAAGAAGAACGGAATAATGCTGTGGAGTATCTAAAGTCAGAACCCGATCAGAAGAAGGCGTTCGGCAATCTGCTGTGGGCTCTGATCAATACCAAAGAGTTCCAGTTCGTGCATTGAATCACTGAGTCGCGCCGTAAGTCATTTGGAAGTATCCCGGCATGAGTAAGTCACAACGTAAAAACAGAACCCGTTGTCCCGGCCCGTCAGATCGTCGTGCGTTTCTCAGAATCGGCGGACTCGGCATGGGTGCACTGGGCCTTGGCATGGAACCCGGCCTGACTCAGTTATTGCAGGCAGGAGAGTCCATTGCTGATGCAAAGAATGACTTCTCGGTAATCATGCTCTGGGCAAATGGCGGACCGTCTCATCTTGAAACGTTCGATATGAAACCAAATGCGCCCGAGGAATACCGCGGCGAATTTAAACCGATCCCGACCAACGTGCCGGGGCTCGACATTTGCGAACTGTTACCAAACCTCTCGCAAATGGCAGACAAGTTCAGCATTGTCAGAAGCTTGCACCACAATCGTAACGAGCACTCCGGCGGAACGTGCCGCTTTCTGTCCGGCTACACCCCCATCGCTTCCAACCCATCCGACGCCGAGTATCCCGAGATGGCTTCGGTCGTATCACGAGAACTCGAAAACACGATCACTGATATCCCACTTTTTGTGGCCAACACCAAATTCTACGGCGGCGGTCCAGCGTACCTTGGCGCGTCGTGCAGCCCGTTCATGTTTCGTGGAGATCCAAACGCCGACGGATTCGGAGTCGGCAATCTGACGGTTGCCGATACGGCGTTGAAAGACCTGCAGACTCGGCAGAGACTTCTCAAAAAATTCGACACGTTTCGCCGCGACTTCGACCGCTCGAATACAATGTCCGCCCTCGACCGGTTCAACCAGCGAGCTGTCGCAATGCTGACCAGCACGCGCACTGCCGACGCTTTTGATCTTTCCAAAGAGCCAGACGCCCTTCGAGATAAGTACGGTCGAACGAACTGGGGCCAGGGTCTGTTACTTGCTCGACGTCTTGTCGAATCAGGAGTCCGTATCGTCCAGCTGCAGGCGACATTCAAAATCAGCAAGGAAGCAGGTCGGACCAGCAACTGGGACGACCACTCTGTCAATGCAGATATTTTCAAAGCCTACCGTGAACGCATGCCAGTATTCGACCAATGTGTACCGGCTTTGATTACCGACCTGCAGGAACGCGGCCTGGATAATAACGTGCTGTTCATCTTCTGCGGCGAGTTTGGTCGCACACCGCTGATCAGGAATCAGGACAAAGCCACAAAGCGTCCCGGTCGAGATCACTGGGCGAAAGCGATGAGCATCTTCCTCGCTGGCGGCGGCCTCAAAATGGGACAGTACATCGGAGCGACGAACGCCAAAGGCGAACATCCCGTCAACCGAATCATGAACAGCAACTGCCTGCTGGCCACGCTGTACCACAAATTCGGAATCGACATCCACAAACACTACTTTGACAATTCTGGCCGCCCCGTCCCAATCCTCACCGACGGAGATCCGATATCTGAACTGCTCTGAAGCCAGATTGGTAGACGGACGCGTTCCCGTACCCGAATTAGCGACGTGCTATTTCCAGGTTGTTCGGCAAACCGACACGAAATTGATGTGGATATTCCAGTAATTACAATTCAAAACACGGGTTCGAATTTCAGCCAAATATCCATAATCGGCGGATGCGACTTGAGAATATTACGCTGTGTTCTGTTTATTGCGACCCTGGTTGTACTCGCGCCTGCGGTGGCCAACGCAGGGTCGCCGCGGACGTTTGAATCTGATGTTCGTCCGATTTTTAAAACGCACTGCTTTCAGTGCCACGGCGAAGAATCGAAGATAGAAGGAAATCTCGACGTTCGGCTTGTTCGACTACTTGTGTCGGGTGGCGATTCGGGACCAGCTTTTGTGTCGGGTAAATCCGGTGTCAGTTTTCTTATTGGTCGGCTCGAAAGCGGCGAGATGCCACCGGGTGAGAAGAAGATTTCGGCAGAAGAGCTTCGCATCATTCGTGAGTGGATTGATCAGGGGGCTCGCACTGCGCGGCCGGAACCGGCCAGCGTTGATCAACTGATCTTTACAGATGAAGAACGAAACTTCTGGTCGTTTCAGCCAGTAGTAACTCCACCTGTTCCTGCTGTGAAATCGACGAATCGGATGCTGACTCCGGTTGATGCGTTTGTACTGGAACGCCTTGAACGTGATGGATTCAGTTTCTCTCCGGATTCCGATAAGCGGACGCTGATTCGGCGGGCTTACTTTGATCTGCTTGGACTTCCACCGTCCCCCGAAGACGTCGATGCGTTTCTTGTCGACAAGCGTCCGGACGCCTGGTCGAGGCTGCTCGATCGTTTGCTCGATTCCAATCACTATGGTGAGCGATGGGCCCGGCACTGGCTCGACATCTCAGGCTATGCCGACAGTGACGGCTACAGTGAGAAAGACCGTGTTCGTGAGTCCGCCTGGAAGTACCGCGATTACGTCATTCGATCCTTAAACGCCGACAAGCCGTTTGATCAGTTTCTCACGGAGCAGCTTGCCGGGGATGAGCTGGTTCCCCGTCCGTACCGGAATCTTTCCGACGCAGATAAAGACCGGCTCATCGCAACTGGCTTTCTGCGAAATGGACCGGATGGTACTGCCGACCGGGCTGTTAATCAGGATATTGCCCGCAACGAGGTCGTCGCTGAAACGATCAACATCGTTTCGTCGTCACTGCTGGGTATGTCGGTCGGTTGCGCTAGATGTCACAACCATCGCTTCGACCCGATCACGCACGTGGACTATCACCGCATGCGAGCGATCTTTGAACCCGCCTACGACTGGAAGAACTGGCGATCGACGGAAGAGCGGCGAATCTCACTCTGGAGCGATGCCGAACGTCAGCTTTCCGAAGACGTCGATGCCAAACTCCAACAGGCGGCCAGCGAGCGGGCCGCGCAGATCAAACAGCATATCGCTGAGGTTCTTGAGATTGAGATCGCAAAGCTGCCGCCCGACGTACGGAAAAACGCCGACATCATTCGCGACGGCGTCCTGAATCGTTCGCGTGCCGACCGCACTCCCGAGCAGGTGGCAATCCTGAAGAAGTACTTCGCACTTAACGTATACGTTGGCACACTCAGCCAGCTTTACGCCGAACGCTACCAGAAGGAGTTGAAGGAACATAACAGTTACATAGCAAAAATTACGGCGCTACGACCCACAGAGAATTTCATCAGAACACTCTCCGAAATTCCCGGTAAAGTTCCTGTGACATACCGATTTCGTCGCGGCAGCCATACGCAGCCAGCCGAGGCGGTCCTTCCGGGGGGATTGTCAGTGTTGACTCGTGGTGAACCCCTGGTGCTCGCCACCCACTCCGAGTTAAAGACCAGTGGTCGTCGGCTGGCCTATGCAAGGCTTCTCACCAGTGGACAGCATCCACTCGTTGGTCGCGTGATCGTCAATCGAATCTGGATGCATCATTTCGGCAGGGGCATCGTGGGAACGCCAGGCGACTTCGGTTCGCAGGGCGATCGACCGACCCATCCAGAGCTGCTCGATTGGCTCGCCAGCCACTTTGTACGAAGTGGCTGGAGTCTCAAGGAACTCCACAAGGTTCTGATGATGTCGACCGTGTATCGACAGTCGTCAACGCGCACCGAGATGCTCGATGCAATCGACCCGGATAACCGCTTACTGGGCCGGATGAATCTGCGGCGACTCGATGCGGAATCGATCCGTGACTCCATTCTTGCCATTTCAGGAAATCTTAATACGACTCTTTACGGTCCGCCAATGCCAGTGACGGCCGATGGCGTCGGGCAGGTTGTGCTCGGGACTCCGAAGAATGACCGTGAAGGACGGGTCATAGCCTTAAAGGAAAACGCCGCATTCCGACGCAGTATCTACGTACAGGCGCGACGGACGTTGAAGCTGGACATGCTCGCAACGTTTGATGCTCCGACGA
The DNA here is from genome assembly GCA_937904325.1 of uncultured Planctomyces sp. Classification (GTDB taxonomy): domain Bacteria; phylum Planctomycetota; class Planctomycetia; order Planctomycetales; family Planctomycetaceae; genus JABMPE01. Next base: position 4,736 of record CALGTK010000221.1, on the reverse strand, counting down.
TGACGCCCAACTGCGAACAGCGGAACTCATCGACGGTAGCAAGCCAGTCACTATTGTTCATGAACAACCCGGAGCTGCTGAAACAATCGAATGTCTTCGCCGAGCGAGTTGTTAAGGATGTTGGCAACGATGTCGCGGCTCAGCTTCGTTATGCGTGGCGTTTGGCGCTGGCGAGTGAACCAACTTCGGAACAGATCAAACGAAGCGTGGCATTCCTTTTACTTCAAAAGAAACTCGCCGAGCAGAAAATTACCGAACTCAAACCAGAGGAAACGAATAAGGTCCGATTCGCCAATGAGCCAGATAAACAGGCACTCACGATTTTTTCTCAGTTCCTGTTAAGTAGTAATGCGTTTTTATATGTAGATTGAAGCATCAATGTGACGTCGTGCCCCAAACGACTTCCTCCCATGTGTTCTATGTCCTTCCGTGATCAAACCAGCGTTATGGCGTAATCATTCACATGACCGGGGCACAGAATACGCAAAAAGCATAAACCCAATGACAACCCCGCAAACGAAATTTCCCAGGACTGTTTCCCGCCGTAACTTCCTTTCATCGCAGACGATGGGGCTGGGTGGGCTCGCGGCAACGTGGCTGCTTACCAAAGACGGCTTCGCGGCCGACATGGTCAAGCCGACACTGGAACGTCCAACGTTCGACCTCAAGCCAAAGCCACCCCATGCAGAGCCGGCGGCCCGGGCGATGATCTCGATCTTTACCAGTGGAGGACCAAGTCAAATTGATCTGTTCGATCCAAAGCCGGAAGTCGATAAACGGAATGACACGGAATTCACCGGCGACCTCAAACTTGGTTCGAATATGGCGGCACGCAACAGCCGCAAACTGCTCGGCAGTAAATGGAAGTTCCGCCGATACGGAAAAAGCGGCATTGCGATGAGCGAACTGCTGCCAAATATTGGCAGCATCGCCGACGACATTACGCTCATTCGCTCGGTGCAGACATTCAACAGTTCTCACGGTCCGGCTATTGCGGCGATTAATACCGGCCGTCCCCTCCGCGGGCGTCCGTCACTCGGCAGTTGGGTTACCTATGGGCTCGGAACAGAGAGCCAGGATCTGCCGGCATTTGTTGTATTGACCGATGAGGCCGGACTCCCGCTTGACCGTAACGCAAACTGGTCGAACGGTTTCATACCATCCATTTACCAGGGTTCCGTCGTCCGCCCGCGTGAGCCCCGCATCCTCGACCTTGATGCTCCCGACAATTTGCGAGGTCCCGCCCAGCGAGAATGGCTCGCGTTCCTTGATCAGTTCAATCGCGAGCACCTGAAGCAGCATCCGGGAGAGAACGATCTAGAGGCCCGCATCGCCAGCTATGAACTGGCGGCCCGGATGCAGGTCGCCGCAAAGGAAGCTCTCGATTTTTCGAACGAATCCAAGGCGACAAAGAAGCTATACGGACTGGACCAGGAGGAGACTCGCGAGTTTGGATCGCGATGTCTCATTGCGCGTCGACTCGTCGAACGCGGGGTCCGCTTTGTCCAACTCCATAACGCATATCAACAGTGGGATCATCATTCAGACATCCACGGACGACTGCCAGTGATGTGTCGGAAGACTGACCAGCCCTCAGCGGCGCTTGTCAAAGATCTGAAGTCACGCGGTCTGCTGGACACAACCCTGGTCCACTGGGGCGGCGAAATGGGTCGCCTGCCAATCATCGAGACGCAGAAGCCGATCGGACGCGATCACAATCCTAATGGCTTCAGCATGTGGCTCGCCGGTGGCGGCATCAAAGCAGGGCACGTCCACGGCAAGACCGATGAATTGGGATTCCGCGCGATCCAAGATTCCGTCACACATTTCGATTATCATGCAACACTGCTGCATCTGTTCGGTCTCAATCATCGAAAACTACTATTTGAGAGATCGACACGACAGGAACGATTGACGGACGGCCAGCCAGCGAAGGTTGTCAACGGGATACTGAAGACACCCATCGCCTGATAGTTAAGCATTTTCGATTGCAGAAAATTATACCACAATCCTATCTGAGTGGGTTGATGTCTGAACTTAATGCTACCGCAACCTGGATTCTAGGGATTTGCTGTTTGAGCATAACGGCATCTGCTGACTCTGCAGACTGGCCGCACTGGCGCGGACCGACGCGCGATGCTGTCTCAATTGAGCATTCAGGTTGGGACGGGACCAACTGGCCGGCGAAGTTTGCGTGGGAAACGAAAACTGAAGCCGGGGCCAGTGCCCCGATCGTTGCTGATGGGAGAGTCTACAGCCTGGGCTGGGCCCATGAGCCGTCACCACACGACGTTGTCGTGTGTCTCGAAGCAAAGACCGGTAAGCAAATTTGGTCTCAGCAGTACGAGTGTCCAGAATATGGCCGCCGCAGCGAGGGTGATAAAGGACTGTACTCCGGGCCTTCCGCCAGTCCGACGTTCGATTCGAAAACGGGTTTTATTTACACGCTCAGCACGGACGGCGACTTGAATTGCTGGGACTCCTTGAACGGCGGCAAACTCGTCTGGAGTGTGAACTTCTACGAAGAGTACGAAGTACCCCAGCGGCCGCTGGTTGGCAGGCGACGACTCAGAGACTACGGCTACACCGCATCGCCGCTGATTCACGGTGACTGGATCATCGCCGAAGTCGGTGACGACGAGGGGAATCTGTTTGCTTTTGACAAACAAACCGGCCAACGAGTCTGGACATCAGCATCAAAAGACCCCGCCGGCCATACTGGTGGTCTGGTTCCCATCACCGTTCAGAATATTCCATGCGTCGCCGTCCTGACGATTCACAATTTGCTCGTCGCAAGACTTGATGCCGGGCACGAGGGTGAAACGCTGGCCGAGTATCCCTGGGAAACCGACTTTGCCAACAGTATTGCGACGCCGGCGGTCCTGGGCAATTCGATCGTCATCACTTCCGAGTACAACCAGTATTCAGTCTGCCGTGTCGACTTTTCGCTGTCCGGCGCGAAGGAAGTGTGGAAGCAGCCGTTTGCGTCGGGAGTCTGCTCACCTGTCATCCACAAAGGACACATCTACTGGTGCTGGCGAGGCCTTTATTGCCTCGATTTTGAAACCGGCAAGCCGCTGTGGCGCGGCGGGATTTTCGGAGACACAGCCTCATGCCTGGTCACGAGCGACGACCGGCTGATCGTCTGGGCCGACCGTGGCGATCTGGTGCTGACAGAGACGGCCGTTCGGTCTCCCAAAACGTACACCACACTGGCTCGTAAGAAAGCACTATCTGAGACCGACGTGTGGCCACACATCGTTCTGTCAGATGGGCGTCTGTACTGCAAAGACCGAAGTGGCAATCTGAAGTGCTTTGAGTTGTCGAATTAACGCTACGGTCGTTTGATCCACAATTCGACACCCACAAGTTTGGCTCCTGCCTCGGCGACTTTTACCATGACTCGATTACGACCCTTCGAAATCGCCTGCAGCGGAACTCGACAGGTGAACCGTCGGACGCTTGCGATTTCCTGTCCGTCGGTCTGAGGTCCGAAATTTGCCGACCCGAACAGAATTGTCGGCTCGGAGTCTTTCGACAGGCCAGTGAAGTCGATTCGCACTTCAGCCGTCACACTGATGTCTGAACCTCTCAAATCCTCAGGAACGATCATGTAGGTTTGCGTGAATTCATCTGGTTTGAGTGTTAGCGGCAGTGCTCGCGAATAATCAGCGGCATCTTTCGCCCAGTAGTGAGACGGCATCCACGAGCCAGCGTCGGACATGGCGTATTGAATCGTCGAAGCCTGCAGCTTCTCAGGCGAACCGATCGTCGTCAGAACCTTGTGGGCATAGTCGCGATCAGTGTCAGTCCCCGGTCCGGGGAACAAATTGAACGAGTAAATCCCACTCGCGCCATCGGCCCAAAGCCGAGCAGCGGCGCCGAACCATGCTTCAGGCGGCTGTTTAGTGGAAGTACCACGAGGCGGCCTCTGCATCAGACCTGACTGACTGAGGCATGGATACACGGGCACACCGCACCGGCGACCTTGCGCGATCAACTCAGCCACGGGCACGTCATATGTGACGTATCCACCACCGAGCGACATCGTGTCCAGCAGTCGTGCGTCCAACCAGGACTCGATGTCGATCCCGATTCGTCGGCATAACGCGACAGTTGATGGAACCCGAGCAGTGAGCAGCAGCGGCTTTCCCTGATTCCGACATTCTTTCAGGACAACGTGTCGAATAATCCGGACGAGTCGCGTCAGAATTTCGATCTGTGCCTCGCTCGCTGGTTGCCCCATGTACCCGGTTCGAAAGTAAAATGGTGCCCTCATAAAATCGAGTTCGACACCGTCGACGTCATAGTTCTGCAGCACCTCTTCAACGATCGCGACCAATCGAGCGTGGACGTCCGGGTGTTCAAAGTCGACGAGACTCCACAACCGCCGGCGATCGTTGAAGTCTTTCGCTTCGGCAAATGTCGACATCACGCGTGTCGGATCCTGACGTTTCCATTCTGGCAGAAACTCCGCCGTCCATGCGTCGTGAATGTCGTTCATGCGGAGCGTCCAGATCGACTCCAGACCGTTCTTCCGAGCAAACTCGCTCGACATCTTCAGGCCATCGGTCTTCTGGTCGAGAAACTTCTGCAAGTTGTTGCCAGCGAATTTTCCGGACTTCGCACGAAACATTTCTGCAATGCGTGTGTCGTGTGTGAAGTGGTTGAAACTTTGCGTCGTGCAGTAGTGAATGCTGTCGACGTGTGTGTTCAGCAGAGGTGCATGACGGACG
>CALGTK010000220.1 GCA_937904325.1 uncultured Planctomyces sp. | reverse complement strand
ACCAGCAAGCGGCATGACCATCAAGCCAATTATCCGGTCAAAGTCGTTGCGAAGGATCACCCGATCATGAAGGGCTTCCCGAACGACTACAAATCGGCGAAAGACGAGCTGTACATCATCGAAAAAGTCTGGCCGAACACTGAAATTCTTGCGACTTCTATCAGCCAAAAGAACCAGTCATTGAACCCGGTTTTCTGGACGAACCGCTACGGCAAGTCGCGGGTCTTTGGCACGACGTACGGTCACTCGGTCGCCACGTTTGAAGATGCCGTGTTTCTGAAAACTCTGGCCCTCGGCATAAAATGGGCGACTGAAAACAAGAAGAAGTAATCAAACGCTTCCTCTCGGCCTCATCTCGTCTTCAGAAACATCCCACCCCGTGAATCGACTTTACGATCGATCATTTGCCTGCGCGTTCTTCAGCCAGATCGGTTTCGTCCTGGCCAACACGCTTATGGCGCACTACGCGCGTTGGATCGACTTTCTGGGCGGTGATGTCGAGCAAATCGGATTCATCATGGGAGCTGGATCCGTCGTTGGTCTGTTTCTACGCCCCTGGATCGGGCAGTGCATTGACCGGATCGGCGCTCGCAACGTCTGGCTACTGGGTTATCTGATCTTCGGAATCGGTGCGGCAGTGAATCTTTGTCTGTCCGACCTTGGAGTCGGCATCTACGTCTGCCGGTCATTACTTGTGCTCGGTGCCGCCTTCGTCTTTTCGAGCAGCCTCGCGTATATCACTCACCACGCACCGCCGGAACGGCGGACAGAAGCGATCGGAATCCTCGGTGTTGGGGGATTCATCGGGATGATGCTGGGGCCGGCACTGGGTGATATGATCCTTGGAGAAAATCGCGAATTCTCCAACTTTCGGACGCTGTTCTTTGTGACCGAAACATCATTGGTAATTCCAGCGCTTCTATTGTTACTACTCGAACCACCTGCGGCAGAGACGAGGCGATCATCTGCACGACTGAAAGACTTCTTTCACACGTTCATCCGTTGCTGGCCTGGGGCGATTGTTCTCATCGTCGCGACCTTCGGACTGTGCATGTCCATCCCGTTTATTTTCCTGGCGAAGTACATCGACGAAGAAGGGATCTCCATTCCGGGCGTGTCAGAGATGGGGCTCTTCTTTATCTGCTATGCTGGATGGGGGCTGACCGTTCGAATTTCGTCGCGTAAGATTCCCGACCGACTGGGCCGTCGAAAAATGCTGCTGGTCGGCTGCGTCATGATGGGATCTGGAATGTTTCTGTTTCCGTGGGTCGAAGCGTCTCATCCCTGGAGGCTCGCCGCTCCAGCCCTGCTTTGCGGTACGGGGCACGCTCTGATGTTTCACACGGCTACTTCACTGTTCCTGCAGACGTTTCCTTCTGATGTACGCGGCGCCGGGTCTGCATTGTCTCTGATGGTTCTTGATCTGGGCTGCATCGCAGGAGCGCCAATCCTCGGCTACGTCGCGTTCCATTTTGGATATGACTGGTTGTTCCGTTGTGTTGGTCTGACCTGTTTCTTCTCCGGAACCGTTTACGCAATTTCCAGTGTTCCTGTGTGGAAATCCCGGATCCAGCCAGCTTTAGATGATGCTTCTCGTTGAGAGAAATCTTTCGAAACGAGCCCTCGCACGACATCTGAGTCGGTCTGCGGTATTCTTCGATCTTGCAGGTCCGCGGTGACGCGCGGGCCGCCCTTCAAAACAAATGTTTGATTCAGACGGAGGATGCTCGTGCTCGGACTTGCTGATAAAATCGGCGACGCCGCCGGCTCGATCCGCGAAACCTGGAAAGGTGAGCCCCGTGTCGGGCTGATTCTTGGGACAGGACTCGGAGGGCTCGCCAGTCAGATCGAACAGGAAGCCATCATCGACTACGGTGACATTCCGCACTTTCCGACATCGACGGTCGAATCTCACGCCGGTCAACTGGTTTGCGGCAATCTTGCTGGTGTACCCATCGTCGCGATGGAAGGTCGCTTTCACTACTACGAAGGCTATTCAATGCAGCAGGTGACGTTTCCAGTACGCGTCATGAAAGCTCTGGGAATCGAAATACTGGTTGTTACCAACGCAGCCGGAGGAATGAATCCGCAGTACGAACTGGGCGATCTGATGATCATCGAGGATCAGATCAATCTGATCGGCGATAACCCGCTCATCGGTGTGAACGATGACAAGCTTGGCACTCGCTTTCCCGATATGTGCGAACCGTACGATCGCGGTTTAATCGGCCTTACACGGACTACAGCATTGAATTTAGGCCTGAAGACTCAACAGGGAGTATTTGTCGCCGTCGCCGGCCCCAACCTTGAAACTCGTGCTGAATACCGCATGCTCCGATTGATTGGAGCAGACTGTGTCGGAATGTCGACAGTCCCTGAATGCATTGTTGCAAAACATGCCGGCCTGCGAACGCTCGGTATTTCGATCGTCACAGACATGTGCCTGCCGGATTCGCTGGAGCCTGTCGATCTTCCAAAGATTCTGGAAGTCGCGGCGATCGGCGGAAAGCGATTGTCACAGTTGATTCCGGAAGTGCTCAAAAAGCTAAAATAACACAACCTGTAGAATCAGCTGAAACTGACAACATAATTGAGTCGGGACGGCCGACCAAACTGGCCGTACTGGATGAGACACCGACGTTTGCGGTAGTATCATCTGTTCTACCGATGGCGACAATTTAAACTAGATGGTTGCTGAACTCTCACACGCTGCAGGACATCGCATGGCCGACCAGACAAAGATTGTACTGATCGAAGACGACCGTGAAATTTCCACGACGCTTCAACGAGTGCTCGAAGCCGCTGGCTACTCACTCTCCGTAGCTAACAACGGAAAAGACGGCCAACATCAGATTGAGTCGTTCGGTCCCGAACTTGTCATCACTGACATGATGATGCCAAAGATGGGCGGTTTCCCCGTGCTTGAATTTCTCAAGAGCATGCCGGATGAAACTCGCCCGAAAGTGATCATGGTGACTGCCAACGAGGGAGGCCGTCACAAGGCGTACGCGGAAATGCTCGGCGTTGACGACTACATTCGCAAACCCTTCGCGATGGACGTGCTGCTGGACGCGATCGAGCGAATCCTCGGCAAGCCAGCCCCCACACCCAAAAGGAACCCCAGGGTCCCGGGCGGCAAGGGGCCAATTCAGCGTCGATCCCGTAGCTGAATTATCGACACATGTACACCGACAGACATCAGGTCGAACAGGCAGTCACAAGTGGTACGACGAAGGAACGAGCGAACTTTGCCTCGGATCGCGATCAGAAGTTGCTCACTGTTCAGCAAAAGAAGGATTCAACAGATGACGGCACATTCATCTTGGCATCCCCAACTTCGCTCCTTCCGACTGACTCTGATTCTCACTGCGATAATCGCCGCCGGAGTATTCAGTTTTCGGGATTGCAGTGCAGACGAGCCGATCGAATTCAAAGGACACAAGGAAGTTGTCTACGACGGCAAGTTCTTTCCGGACGGCAAGTCACTTGTTACAGCCAGTTTTGATCAAACGTTGAAGCTTTGGGATATCGCAACACAGTCAACTCTTAGAACGATGGAAGGCCACACAGGCATCGTTCTGACGGTTGACGTATCGCCCAACGGAAAGATGATCGCGTCTGGTTCGAGCGACCGCACAATTCGTCTGTGGGACGTTCCCAGCAGCGATCCAGTTTCGACGACCAGAATTCACGATACCCCCGTAACTGCGATGGCGACTTCCAAAGACGGATCGCTAACCGCCACCGGTGATGACAAAGGGTTGATCCGTGTCTGGACCACCGCCATCTCTGGTGGCAATTCAACCAGCAGTGCAACAGACCAATCAAAACCAGCCAGTGAAATATCGATCGGCCGAGCGATCACTCGGCTGGCCTGGAGAAACGACAACAAGAAACTGGCGGCGGCGTGCGTCGATGGTTCTGTCGTTGTGGCCAGCCTGTCAGTGGATGGCCCGAATCAAATTGACAGGCTGATCGCCCACGTCGGTGAAGTGACGTGCGTCAGTTTCACGCCGAACAACCAGTACCTCTTCAGTTGCGGCGCAGACGGATACGTTCGTCGATGGCCCAGCACCATCTCGCGAACGCTGACGTATGAAGGAACTGCGAAGCCTGCCACCGCCCTCGCAATTCACCCAGAAGGAACAGTGATCGCCGTCGCTGGCGAAGACGGCTCAGCTAAGATTCTCAAGCGGGCAGACGGCGTTCCTGTGCATAGTCTGGAAGGCAGTACTGGAGCAATTAAAGCCGTCGTGTTTAACCGAACTGGCAGCCAGGTCGCCACGCTGAGTTCTGATCATGTGGTGCGACTCTATGACGCAGCGACAGGCAAGTCGGTACTCGAAACCGCCGCAGCGAAGTCGCCGTTGACGTCGTTAATGTTTTCTATCGATGGAAAAGACGTCGTCGTTGGCACTGAACGAGGTGACATCCTGGCACACACTATTGACGAAGCCGGTAAATTCCGGTCGCTCAGTAAGCGGCCAGAAGCAGTCCGAACTTTCGCTTCAACATCGGACGGCACACGTTTGTTATTTGCCGGCGACGACCGGACGTTGTGGATTCGTGACTCCGCAACCGGCAGGACCGAACGCGGTGTCGACTTTGATGGCGACGTCACAGCCGTCACTATTTCGCCGAACAACGCGACAATCGCCATCGGCCTTGCATCCGGCACAGTATTGACAATTGATGCGAAGAGCCTTGAAACGGTCAGTCAACTGGTCGGACACGCTTCGGCCGTGCAAAAAGTGGCATTCAACACGTCGGGAAATCAACTGATCTCTGCTGCTGGGGGCACCGTTCGTCTATGGGATCTGAAAGCGCAGGCGATCGCGCAGTCATTTTCCGATGACGAAAACAAGATCGTCGACTTTGCTGTTCAAAGCGATAATAAATCGATCATTACAGCTCACGCTGACGGGTCGGTTCGAGTTCAGACGATCGCGGCGCAGATCGTCCATCGCGCTGACGATACTCGAGTCAATGATCTGTCAATTGCCTCAAACGGTTCTCAATACGCAACTGCCGGAGCCGACGGTACGGTCAAGCTGTGGATCGCGTCGAACAGCACCCCGAAACTCAGCTTCACCGGATTCGAAGGTCCTGCACTTTGCGTCAGCCTCAGCCCTGACAATAAACAGGTCGCTGCCGGTGGAAGCGACAAAACAATCCGCACCTGGAACGTCAGCAACTCGTTGGGGCACTTCCGATTAAACGTCCCTGTTGAGCCTCGCCTCGTCAGCTACAGTCCTGATTCGAAGCGACTTGTCACAGCACTGACAAACAATTCCCTGCAGTGTTTTGACCCGACGCCGTTGAACCCTCAACCCGCCGACCCCCCGACCCGCGACGCATCACAGACTCTACGTGGGCACAGCGAGGCAATTTCCGACGTCGCCTGGACCACCGACAGCCAGTCGCTGCTTACGTGCAGCCAGGATGCAACGCTGCGAGAATGGTCCATCGCCTCTCCGACCGAGAAAGGTCGTTTATCCGGCCATTCGCTGCAGGTCTACTCTGTCGCGTTCAGTCCCGACGGAAAAACAATCGCTTCCACTTCTGCCGACAAGACGGTCCGATTATGGGATGTGGAGACTTTCAAAGCGATCAAGACTCTAGCCACCTTCCCGTCGGCAGTGTACGGGCTTGATTTTTCTTCGGATGGTCGACAGCTCGTTGCGGCTGGAGCCGACAGCACAGTTCGTCTGTTCGACGTCAGCAATGGTCGCACAATCCGGCAGTTCGACGGGCCGAAACATGCGATCTACACCGTGGCATTCAGTCCTGACGATAGTCGCATCGCGGCTGCGGGAATGGGTCTTGGCTCCCAGCGAAACGTCTACCTCTGGGCTACAGACTCCAGTCAGACAACAGCCATCCTGCAGGGGCATGACGACGATATCTACCAGACCCGGTTTAACTCGACAGGTACTCGTTTACTGTCTATCGGCTATTCTGGATCGTTACGAATCTGGGACGTCGAGACCGGCAAACCGCTCCTTGAACAAAATTCAGGAATCGTCAGTTACTCCGGCTCATTCTCACCGGACGATTCGACGCTTCTCATTACTTCCAACGATCAAACCGCACGACTGATTACGCTGCCGGATCCCGTGAAGTAGCGGCCGGCTGACTATTTGCGACAGTCACTCTCAAATAAAGCGAACACACTACAGGATAGAACCATGACGGGTTACACAGTCCACACCGGAACGTCAAAGAAGTTTACGGAAGGCTGGGACAATGTTTTTACCAACCAAAAATCTGCCGGCAAAAAATCCGGAAAGAAAAAGGAAGCAGGAAAGAAGTCAGCAACGGCAAAAGCGAAGCCTGCTGCAAAGAAAAAGAAGAACAAAAACAGCTGATCGATGCTTCTCGCTTCAAAAGGCCATGTCGATTTCGTCGTCGTCACCCCTGACAGGAGTCGCTCAAAACGAGCTTGCGCGAAAGCATCTTCAAGCGATGCCCGAAGCAGTTTTCGTGGTCGGTGTCGAATCGCCGGCAATCCTTGCGTCTACTGCACAAGCGGCGCTAATGACTGGCCCCTTCGTGCCGAGTTCTTGAATCAATTGCCTCAGTCAACACGGCCGAAGCCGTCCTTAAGGCATTGATCAGAGAACCTGATCCGAAAATGATAAATATGCTCACGAAAGTGTTTCGTGCAGCATTGGCAGACGTTGACTTTCGTAGAATCGCGAACGGAGCTGCCGGCAAAGAACGTGAACGGCCTTTGTCGCGGAAGATGGACGATCCTCAAATCAGGGCGGCGGTGTACAGGAGACTGAAACAGTATTAGTCACCAGAGAAAATTGGCGGAGTTCTGAAACGCCTGTCGCCAATCAGACGCGAAGATATCCCGGCATTGAGTTGTATGTGGCTGACCCAAGGCCGCCCCATCAAAAATTGGCGAAGTTCACGTCCATAGATCTTAAACAAGGTTCATCGGTATCACCTTGGATTTCGAATGCAGGAAGTCGTGTTTCAAGAGCCGGCATGCTGTCGCAAAGTTTCTCCGAATTTGGAGTAACTGAGGTAGACTGCCTTGATGTCTGATTCGTCTGCCCACTCACCTCGCAGTTTTTCCACGACGCGATGGAGCCTCGTTGTCGCGGCGGGCCGTCGCAACTCTCCCGACGCCGATGTCGCTCTGGAGACGCTTTGCGGGGCGTACTGGTTCCCGCTGTACGCTTATGTCAGGTCCCGAGGCCACAACGCTTACGACGCGCGGGATCTCACACAGGAGTTCTTTACCAGGCTCCTCGAAAAAGACTTCCTGCAATCCGCCGATCCGCAGCGAGGTCGATTTCGGTCGTTTCTACTGACAGTTCTGAAGCGGTTTCTCTCAAAGGAGCACGATAAAACGCAGACCCTCAAGCGAGGCGGCAACCGTCGAAAACTGTCCATCGATTTCGACTCGGGCGAGCAGCGGATCCAGATCGAGCCGGCGACGACGGCAACTCCTGAGTCAATCTTCGAACGTCAATGGGCCCTCACCCTGCTGCAGCGAGTCCTCGCCAGCCTGAGTTCCGAGTACCGCAACTCGGGCCGCGGTGAGCTGTTTGACAGATGCCGCATATACTTGACAGGTTCGGCCGGAGCTTCGCCGTACGCCGAAACGGCCGAGTCTCTCGGCATGACTGAGGGAGCCCTCAAAGTCGCTGTCCACCGAATGCGGAATCAATACCGCGAGCAACTGAAAGAGGAAGTCGGGCAAACAGTCGCGTCGAAAAACGAGGTCGAGGACGAAATCCGCTCGCTGATGTCGGCGGTGGCTCGCCCATAACGACACTCGCAGAAAAATCTCAAATTTGTCTGTAACCTCTTCGCCCGTTTTCGGAAGTTATCGTCAGTGGACATAATCTTTGAAGAGGATTTTGAATGACCAATCTGAACCATTGCCCAAACTGTGGTTGTGAACTGCCGACGAATGCTCCGGCGGAGTTGTGCCCGGAGTGTCTGCTGCGGCAGGGTTTCGCTGAGAATGACTCCCTCGCCGTGCAAATCGGGCCCGATCGTAAGGCCGACGCGGGTAGCAGCCTTCCGGCAACGACTCCGCCGGCTCAGTTCGATCCGCCGTCGGTTGAGGAACTCGCGTCGCTGTTTCCTGGACTTGAAATTCTCAAGCTTCTCGGCCACGGCGGAATGGGAGCAGTCTATCAGGCACGGCAGACGAAACTCGACAGACTGGTCGCGTTGAAGATCATCCGCCCCGAATCGGCTAGCGATTTGACGTTTGCCGAGCGGTTTCTGCGTGAGGCGCGGACTCTGGCTCGACTGAATCACCCGAGCATCGTTGGAGTTCACGACTTTGGCGAGGTCAAGACAGGATCGCCACCTGAAGGAAAAAGCAATCCGGGCACGCTTTGCTACTTCGTTATGGAGTACGTCGACGGGGCTAACCTGCGACAGTTAATTGAGATCGGTGAGCTCACGCCGGAAACGGCAATCGGCATCGTGCCTCAGGTTTGCGAAGCGCTGCAGTTTGCTCACGACCAGGGAGTCGTCCATCGCGACATCAAGCCGGAGAACATTCTCGTCGACTCACGAGGCCAGGTGAAAATCGCCGACTTCGGCCTCGCCCGACTGATAGAGTCCTCGCCGAAAGACTTCACACTGACGGGAACTCACCAGGTCATGGGCACGCCGCGGTACATGGCTCCAGAACAAATGGAGGGCTCACACAATGTCGACCACCGAGCGGACATCTACTCGCTCGGCGTCGTCTTCTACGAGATGCTCACCGGCCAGGTCCCGGCCGGGCACTTCGATCCGCCGTCGAAGAAAGTGCAGATCGACGTACGACTGGACGAGGTCGTCCTGCGATCGCTGGCCCGCGAACCGGAACGGCGTTACCAGCAGGTCAGCGAAGTTAAAACCGACGTCGAGTCGATCTCACAACGTGCGTCGAGTGCCGTGGTACAGGAACGCTCCCCCCTCGCTGAATCGAAGTCCGCTTCGTCGGTTCAATCACGGCACTCAGATCCAGCACTTGCTGAGACATCGCCGACCCTGTCCGGCTCGGCAAGCGAACCGCTGCCAGCTTACGTCGCGAATCCGGAGGCCAGGATTTCACGCAAGGCCATTACCGGCACTGCGATAATTCTCGTCGGAGGTCTTCTGTTTCCGTTTTTCATCCTCTTAGCGGATTCGGCAAACGATTCCGATGTCGCAGTGTTTCTCACTGGCCTGATGAGTCTGCTGGCTCTGGTGACAGCCATCGTCGCTTCAGGTATCGGGGTTGTCGCAATCGAAGAAATCCGTCACTCGGGGGGGCGACTTCGTGGCCTGCGTCTGGCGTTTCTGAACGCCGTCCTGTGCCCGACGATCGTCGCCAATTTTCTCGTGAATGTCGCAATACATCTTTTTTGTTGGTTTTTGATAATTCCGTTGACTGACGAGCTGGCTGAGCCAGGAAGTATTGTTGAAGCGGTTATCAGACTCACGCGCATGTTGCTGCCGATGATCAGTCTGCTTGTGCAGGGCATGATCTCGTTTCGCATCGTTCGGTCCTACTGGCAGAAAGTATCTGGCGAGTGGCCGTCTGCAGAAGAAGCGGCGGCGACACCTCGGGCCGAGTTCTGTTGGAAAGCCGCCGCTGGCTTTTTTCCTTCGGCGCTTTTTCTGGTCCAACTGGCGTTCATGACCGCGACCGATGGTCCGCACTTTCTACTTGAAGCATCGGTTTACGCTCGCGGCATCGCCACACTCCTTTGTGGTGTGATCGCATGTATCATTGGCCGCCAGGCCATCCACGAGATTCGCAAGTCGAACGGCAAACTATGGGGACTCGGACTGGCCTTCACCAATGCCGCCGTGTTCCCGATTTTCGTTCTCGATACCGCAATCTTCGGGGTCGTACTGTTCGCAGTCCACTCATTTGGCGGCCACGAACTTTTCACAGATCAGCTTGCACCGGCGACGTTATACTCCTTCCCGATCTGGCTATTTGTGGACTGGCTGATCCTCTCGAGAATGTGGAAACGAGTTGCCGGCCCAGTCGCCAAAGCGGGACAGTGAATCGACTTCAGCAGGACGCTCAACGGTTTTCTAACGCGGTCTCTATCGTCCGTCCCTTGGCGGCTGCAGTAACGGCCATGCCTCAGTAACAAACGGCCTTGATTGCCATTTTCGAAC
>CALGTK010000219.1 GCA_937904325.1 uncultured Planctomyces sp. | reverse complement strand
GAGTTTCTTCTGCTGGAGTTTCTTCTGCTGGAGTTTCTTCTGCTGGAGTTTCTTCGTCAGCAGCTTCTTCTGCAGCGGGCTCTGACGCTGCTTCTGCTGCTTCTGCTGCTTCTGCTGTTTCAGCGGCAGCGGTTTCAGGCATGCTGATCAGTAGACCGCCTGATGACCCACCAATACCACCCTTAAGCGGCTGATTGGCTGCTGCAGAACCGCTGCCTTCTCCGCCGGACTCGCCACTACCGTCTGGTTCCGAAACTGCATCGAGTTTGCGGCTGAGGCCAATTTTTCGATCGCTGATGTCGACTCGGAGCACTCGGACTTCGAGTTCTTCGCCAACGTCGACCATCGTTTCCGGATTTTCGACCTTGTGGTCAGCCAACTCAGAAACGTGAAGCAGACCTTCGAGTTCCGATTCCAGTTCAACGAAGACACCAAAGTTGGTGATCTTGGTGACTGTCCCTTTGACAATCGCGTCGATCTGATAACGGCTCGGGATATCGTTTTCCCAGGGGTCTTCGGAAAGCTGCTTCAGACCGAGAGCGATACGCTTGCGGTCTTCATCAACTGAAAGCACGCGGCACTCGATTTCCGTGCCTTTCTTCAACATTTCGTTGGCGTGCGAAATCTTGCGGGTCCAGGACATGTCACTCACGTGAAGCAGCCCATCAACGCCTTCCTCGAGTTCGATGAACGCACCGTAGTTGGTGAGGTTTCGAACCGTTCCGGTAACCTTTGCTTCTTCCGGGTACTTCTCGGTGACGTTGTCCCACGGGTTCGGCTGAGTCTGCTTCATGCCGAGCGAGATTTCCTGCTTGTCCTTGTTGATGCCAAGCACGACCACTTCGACTTCGTCGCCAATCTGGACGAGTTCTGTTGGGTGATTGATACGCTTGGTCCAGGACATTTCGGAAATGTGGACGAGGCCTTCGATGCCGTCTTCCAGCTTCACGAACGCACCGTAAGTCATCACGTTGACGACTTCGCCGGTAACCCGCTCGCTGACCGGGTATTTGGCTTCGACGCCGTCCCACGGGCTTGAAGTCAGTTGCTTCAGGCCAAGGGCGATTTTCTCGCGTTCGCGGTCGATGTTCAGGACCTTGACTTCGATTTCGTCGTCGATTTTGACCATGTCCGTTGGGTGGCTGATTCGGCCCCAGCTCATATCGGTGATATGAAGCAGACCATCGATTCCGCCGAGGTCGACGAACGCACCGAAGTCGGCGATATTTTTGACCACACCCTTGCGAGTATCTCCTTCAATAAGCTGCTCAAGCAGGTCCCGCTTGAGATTTTCACGTTGTTCTTCGATCAGCTTACGGCGTGAAACTACAATGTTTCGACGTGCTTCGTCGATCTTCAGAATGACGCACTCGATCTCGCGATCGATATAGAGTCCGATATCCGGCGGACGTCGGATGTCGACCTGGCTTGCCGGCAGAAAGACGTTGACCCCAATGTTGACCAGCAGACCACCTTTGATTTTGCGAACAACGTTGCCTTTGACGATATCGCCTTCGGCGTGCGTATTGATGATCTTTTCCCACTCGCGAATCCGGTCGGCTTTTCGCTTGGAGAGCAGAACCAGCCCGAATTCGTCTTCGAAGTCTTCGAGAAGAACTTCGATCTCGTCGCCAGGCGCTGGTTTAACAGGCTGGTCGTTCCACTCGTCGAGGGAAACCACACCTTCACTTTTGTATCCAACGTCGACGAGCACATCGTCGCCTTCAAGTCGGATTACTTTTCCGGAGACAATCTTGCCCGGATCGAACGCCATCGGCGCCAACTCGTAGTATTTTTCGAGATTGTCTGCGTCTGCCTCGTCGACCCCGGCCTCGGTCATGGCCTGGCGGAATTCCGCATCAAGCACTTCGTCAGGAATGTGGAACTCACGCAGCAGGTTACGGTCAACCATCTAAAACTCTCACTCATCGTTTGTCAGCAACTCTACTTCTTTGTTGGATTCTTTGGATGTACGAAATCCGTCCGGAAAGAGCAGTCAGTGGGGCTGCAATGGTGCATGCTCAGGTCTGTTCGTTGTGATCAGTTTGGGTGCCGCATCTCATGAAACAGTTATGCGTTGTGCTGAGGTGCGAATCTATCTGATCGACGATTCCTTGCGGCTGATTCAGATGCTTGTCTGAATCCCGCGGACCGGCAGGCACCCCAAAAAAACGTATGTCACCAGATCAGCAAGACTGTCGGTCGACACACGTCATGCAGGCACCGTATCCAGTTGCTAAGGGTTAGTGTTTGCTCCGTCCGAAAAACAGATTCCGGAAACCACAGAGCCAACGTCGCTTCTGTCACACGGACATGCTGAGGACTATACCACCGTCTCAGTCGATCCATCTACCCAGAGACAGGGGGTTTCTTTGGGCTCGCGTATAAAGATTCCCGATCTTTTCTCTCTTCATTTGTTGTGGTCTGTCGATTCTCGTTGCCAGAACAGACCAGCCTGGCTGGGGATTGCCGGAAACTCGGAGGACTTGATGTCTCACGGCTGTGACTTGGTCCATGCTGCTGCCTGGACGCCGTCCAAAGCTCATCTTCACCCGTATTGGGCCGGGCCTTAGACTACGACTTCCTTCCCTGCGGCATCCGCTTTCTCTGGATGCCGCACGCCATCCTTAAAGACTCTATCGGAGTCAAACCATGCCCGCATTCCGTTTAATTCCGCTCGTTCTCGCCGGTCTGGCTCTGGGATCTTCGACGGGCTGCGAAAGCCTGCTCCACAATCTGAAGCCTCACCGCCTCTGGCGTCTGAATCGTCACTCGCCTCCAATGGCTTCCGGGAGCTCAGTCTACTACTCCGTCCCTCCTCCTGCGCTACCGGACGTTGATCTAAACAGTGAGTTTCCAACCGGAACCAGTCGAATCGAAGCTATTGTGTGGGGCGGCCGATTTGACCGCGATCTCGATTAACGACTTGCTGAGTCAGCAGAATGCCGCCTGTCAGCGTCAACGAGCTGGAAACTGCTTACGCCGTGAGAAAACATGGTGACAGGCCAGGGTCAACCCCTAATCCTTCACTTTCCGTTCGGCGATCCAATCGTTGACGATGCCGTCCAGCACATTCAGCGTGACGGCGCCCTGGCCGAGGATCGTGTCGTGAAAGGCTCGCAGGTCGAATTTGTCGCCGAGTTCGGTCTCAGCTTTCTTGCGAAGTTCCAGGATTCGTAGCTGGCCAATCTTGTAAGCCAGTGCCTGTCCCGGCCAAGCGATGTAACGATCGATTTCGTTCTCAATGTCGTGCATTGACTTTGCGGCGTTGGCAGCAAAGAAGTCGATCGCCTTCTGCCGCGACCAACCCTGGTCATGGATACCCGTGTCAACAACCAGGCGAACGGCTCGCCACATGTCGTATGTCAATTGCCCGAATCGCGAGTACGGATCTTTGTAGAGTCCCAACTCGTAACCAAGCTTCTCGGAATAAAGTCCCCAGCCTTCGATGAACGCCGTGTAGCCGCCGTATCGACGGAATTCCGGGATTCCCTCCAATTCCTGAGCGATCGCAATCTGCAGATGATGCCCCGGCACGGCCTCGTGAACGGAGAGTACTTCCATCTCGTACGTCGGCCGAGTCTCTGGTCGATACAGATTCACAAAGTAGGTCCCGTTGCGACTCCCGTCGGCAGACGGTGACCGGTAATAAGCCGTCGTCGTGTCTGGTGCCAGGTGCTGGGGGATTGCTTCCAACTGGTACGGCCTGCGAGGCAGACGTCCGAACATCTTTGGTAGCTGCGGATCAATGCGGCGGCAGATCGCTTTGTACTCGGACAGAAGTTTGTTGGGATCTTTGTAGTAGTACTTCTGGTCGTTGCGGAGATGTTCCAGGAACTCTGCAAACGTACCGTTAAAGCCGACCTCCCGCATGACGTCCTTCATCTCGAGGCGGATTCGTTTCACTTCATGGTGGCCGATGTCGTGAATCTGCTGCGGAGTCAAATCTGTCGTGGTGAATTGCCGAGCGCGCGAAGCGTAAAACTCCCTGCCGTTGGGGATCTGCCACACGCCGACTTTTTCGAAACACGCGGGCAGGTACACTTCCTCAAAAAAGCGGAGCATCTTCCGGTAAGCAGGCACGATTCGCGTGCGGATGGACAACTCTGCACCCTCTTTCAGATCGACCTGTTTCTCTACCGAAATGGAATCAGGCATGTCGCGGTACGGTTTGTAGAACAGGCTCTTCGTCGGATCATCGACGATCTGTCGCCGAATCTGAGCCGGCAACCGTGTCATAACGACTCTCGCGTGGACGATTTTTCGATCAACGCCCTTCTGCATCAGTGCGAGTGTCTGATCCATGTATTCCGGAAAACTGTAGAGCCGAATGTTCCACGCCTCGTAATCCTTGACTGTCTCAAACCGCAACGACGAGGCCAGTGAACTTGTATCCTGAATTCCTCCGCGCTGAGTCAGCGGGACCAGGTGCCAGCCAAACTGGTACGCGTCGACGGCATTCTGATACTGACCGCGAAACAGCTCGTAACTAACGCGGTCCTGTTTCGAAAGCAGCAGTGAATCGATCTTTGCCAGGTGTTCGAGCACAGACTGTCGGTATTCGTGCCGTCGTTCGATCGCGTTGAGACTCAAATTCTGCCACCGCTGGTCGTGACGATGATCGCCCAGCCACGACGCGAACTCCGGATCGTCATGCAGAGTCCATTGCCACTCGTTGTCGATCAGCTGGTGAAAAGCTTTTGTCGCTGCCTTCGTCGCGTCAGACTCGGCGCTTCGAACTTTGCCGGAAGTAAAAACAGCAACGGCTAACAGCGTCAGGGAGACAATACTTTGTCGGATCATAGTTGGTAGAACTTCCTGAAACGGGTCTTCCGCGTGAACGAGATCAAGCAATCAACGCTTCGACGACTTCGCCATGCACGTCGGTCAGGCGAAAGTCACGGCCAGCATAGCGATGGGTCAGTTTTGTATGGTCCATGCCGAGTAGATGCAGCATGGTGGCGTGCAGGTCGTGAACTGCGACCGGCTTGTCGATTGCTCTGAATCCGAACTCATCAGTCTCGCCGTAAGCCTGTCCGCCTTTGATGCCGCCGCCCGCCAGCCAGCACGTGAACCCATAATGGTTGTGGTCTCGGCCGTTCAGGGCCGGCTTCTCTGCGACAGGCGTGCGACCAAACTCGCCACCCCATTGCACCAGTGTTGAATCCAGCATCCCGCGTTGCTTGAGGTCACCGAGGAATGCGGCGATCGGTTGATCCCACTCTAATCCGAGCTTCCGATGATTCTTCTCAAGGGCACTGTGATTATCCCACGGCTGACCGCTACCACTCCATACCTGAATAAATCGGACACCGCGTTCCAGCAACCGTCGAGTAATCAGTAATTGCCGACCGTGCGTCCCGCTGCCGTACGATTCCTGAATGTGCTTAGGCTCGCGGCTGATGTCGAATGCTTCGCCCGCTTCTGTCTGCATTCGAAACGCCAGCTCGAATGATTCAATTCGAGACTCCAACTGCGGATCATGCAAACGGTCTTTCGCGTGTTTCGCATTGAGCAACTGCGTGAGATTAAGCTGACGTCTTTGCTCATCAAGCGGCAGGCGACTGTTGCGGATGTTCTCGATCAGCTTTTCGACGTCGGTGTTTTTCGTGTTGATGTAAGTTCCCTGGCAGGCTCCGGGGAGAAACGCCGACCGCCAGTTCCTGGTCGCCACGATTGGATACCCACCCGGACACATTGACAGGAACGCCGGCAGATTCTGATTCTCTGTTCCGAGACCGTACGTCACCCACGCTCCGAAGCTCGGACGTGGAAGCCGACCATCGCCACAGTTCATCAGCATGAGCGACGGTTCGTGATTCGGCACTTCAGCATGCATTGAACGGATGATCGCCATGTCGTCGATGTGGGCTGCGGTCTTCTCAAACATCTCGCTGGCCCACAGGCCAGATTCGCCGCGCCGCGTGAATCTGAAAGGAGACTTCATTAGACCACCGGTGAGACGCTCCGTACGAAGATTCCCCGCTGGCACCGCCTGGCCGTGATACTTCTCAAGCTGAGGCTTGTGATCGAACGTGTCGACCTGCGAAGGACCCCCATTCATAAAGAGGTGCACAACACGCGTGGCCTTAGGTTCAAAGTGCGGCGGCTTCGGAACCAGAGGGCTGACTACTCCGCCGTGAGACGCAGGCCTGGCGGCTGATGCACACTCAGATTCAAGCAGTGCCGCGAGACCGAGTATTCCGAACCCAGTTCCTGATCGGCACAGCATGTCACGCCTTGAGATCCCCAACACGGAACAGTTCTCAATCTGGTGAGTCATGAGGAAATCTTTGCAACAGGCAATCGCGGGAGACGTTGTTAAACCGCTTCGTCTTTAATTCGGAAAGACAAACTCGTTTGTCATCATTAAGGCATGAACATATTCCGTCCAGGCGTCGGTGCCACCACCGACAAAGTCTCGCTGAGCATCCCAGTTTTGAACGTCGGTGTTTTCAGTCAAGTCGCCGGAGCCGATGAGTTGAATTGTGATCCGCCATTCGTGCTCATCGTGCAGGATTTGGCCCTGCCAGTCAGCTAGGAAGTCGATGGTGTCGCCAACTTCGACTTTAATTGAAGCGACATTCAATTCGGCTTCGCTGTGATCAACTTTCGCTTCTTTGAGGATCCCCTTTGTCGAACTGACAATTCGCCCGCGAACTCCGTTACCCGGCTCTGGCTGGTGCTTCATGCGGGACTTGATCTCGATCGTATCCGACACTGGCGAAGTCCACCGTCGAATCGCACATCGATCGTCCGAAGACGCGGGGTGTCCGCCGTTTTTTTCGTGAAAGACCCAGCCAAGTTCTGGGTCTGGAAGCTTTGCCCCAGCCTGCCAGCGAGAACCAGTCCAATGAGTCAGCCGCTCGAAGTTCACAACTCTGCTCGATTCTTGTTCCACTCCACCGAACCCATAGCTCCAGGTTTCAGATGCAGCTGAAGCATTGCTTTTGGGCCGATCAAGAAACGACATGGCAACCGTAATTTCATCCGCCGTGGCGTCCCGCGAAAACAGGATTCTGTAAATTTTGTGAATCCTGTCCGCTGCTGATTCCTGACTGGCGAGCCCTGCGACGTCTTTTCGTGTCAACAGCCGCCTCGCGCACTCCGTCACAAAATCATTGTTGAGAAAATACAACGCCTGCGGAGCAATGGTTGTTGTCTCACGGCCAGGGCTGGTAGCGGCCGGTTCTGGAAAGTCGAATGCTCGCATGAGCCCTGGCAGGTCCATGCGATTCACGAATCCATAAACCGTCCGACGCGGCACAAATCCCTTTAAAACATTGCTTGCCGGTCCTCCGAGTTTTCGATCTAGTGATCCGGAAACGGCTAGCATCGAATCTCTCGTTGCTTCGAAATCGAGTCGCCGGCGCGGGAACTTCCACAACAACCGATTGGCAGCGTCGACCTTCACGGCCTGTTGGACCAGATCCGGCATTTGTTCGGTCGATTGCCGATAGGCCGCGGAATTCATGATCAGTCGATGCAGTTTCTTCACCGACCAACCACCGTCGACGAATTCCGCCGCCAGCCAGTTGAGCAATTCCGGATGAGTCGGTGCAGAACTGCGCATCCCAAAGTCACTGGGCGTGTCGACGAGTCCGGTCCCGAAATGTTGATTCCAGATCCGGTTGACGAAGACTCTCGCGGTTAACGGATTTGTGGGGTCGACAATCGCCTTCGCCAGTTCGAGCCGTCCGCTGCCGTCAGTGACTTCCGGGCGTCCCCGTCCGGCGACGATTTCCGGGATCCGACGAGGCACTGCCCTGCCTTCACGATTTGGGTTACCTCGCTGAAAAATCACGGGATGGTAAGGAACTTCCGAATCCACCAGTACCATCGCCCGCGGAGGAGCCCCAACCGCTGTGCGACTCCACTTTTCGACCTCGCCAATCAGCTTTTTGAACTCGGCCTGCGTCGGTCGATCGGGAATCAAATCGAGAAATCCCCACCCCAACTGTTTTGGGATCATTGGCGGAGAGCCGGTTCCGTAGAGTACCTGCCGCAAAGCTTCGGAGTCTTCATTCGTCAGCTTGTCCGGCGGAGTTTTCGGATCGGCCTGCTTCAACGCTTCGGCCCACTGCTGATCGACAGCCTTGAACAACGCTCCGTATTGCTGAGCGACTTCCGTCATCGATACTGGCGGAGCTTCTGAAAACGCAGCCAGGACGAGGCGGTTGATGGGGACCGTAGCTGCAGAATTGGCGGATGCTTCGTTGGACGCGTCGCCGGCAGGAAGCATCGTCCTGATGAGGTTGGCAGCCGCAGTATTGAAACCCTCTTCGGGAATTTCGGAAAGACGATGCCACAATGCCCAGACAGGATCGTTGTCTTGGCGAGCCAGCTTGAGGTGTCCTTCCCAACGATGAATCACTGCGGGAATGAGCCCCCCCTTATCGGCGAGGAGCATAAAGTTTTCCGTACTGGGCTGATTTCGTTTTCGGTGCACTGCCAACAGATAATCGGCCGCGCGTTCGCGAGCACCTTGCATAATCAAATTACGTTGCCTGTCCTCAAACTTCCGTAACGCGGCAACTCGTTCGATCATCCCTTTTTCAAAGGCACGATACTCGTCTGTGTCCGGTGTGGGTTGAAAAAGCGGACGCAAAGTCGGCTCGTGTGAGCTGCGAAATATTCCGTACAACGAGTAATAGTCTGCCTGAGAAATGGGATCGAACTTGTGGTCGTGACACCGCGCACAAGTCACGGTCAGTCCCATCAGTCCTCGCGTTAAAACATCAATGCGGTCATCAATAATGTCATGTGTGTTGTTCATGAATCGTGCACCGAGCGTCAGGAATCCCATCGCCGCCAGTGATCGCCGGTCTTTTGTATGGTTTTCTGGATCGTCTGGTTCCAGCAGATCGGCCGCCAGTTGCTGAGTCACAAACTGGTCATACGGGAGGTCGTCATTGAATGAACGAATGACCCAGTCGCGGTAAGTCCATGCCCAGGGATACTCCTTTTCCTCGAAGAAGACGTACCCCTTGTTATCCGCGTAGCGAGCGACGTCGAGCCAGTGTCGCCCTTGACGCTCTCCGTAATGCGGCGAGTCCAGAAGCTGATCAATTAATCGCCGATACGCAATATTGGGGGTGGTTACATACTCCACCTCAAATCTTGCGACTTCTTTGGCAGTCGGTGGTAAACCGGTGAGGTCAAAAGTTGCCCGCCGAATCAACGCCCGTGGCGACGCCTCGGCAGCTGCCGACAAGCCAGCTTGAGTCAACCTCGCAAACACAAACCGATCAATGTCAGACTTTGGCCAATCGGCATGCGCACCTTTCGGAACCGAGGGACGAACCACCGGCTGAAATGCCCAGTGGAAATCAGCTTTCACTGCTGCAGCATCTGAAGGAGTCGCTTCCTTTGGCCATGGAAGGCCAAGCTTAACCCATTTCATTAGAGCATCGACTTCGGCAGGCTGAAGCGGCTTGTCCGGGGGCATCTCAAAATCACCGGAACGGCGAACAGCCTCGATCAATAAACTCGATCCTGGAACTCCCACTCGCGCTGCCGGTCCCGAATCTCCACCTTTCAGGATCGCTGCCCGACTATCAAGACGCAGACCCGATTCCTGCTTCTTCGGTCCGTGACATTTCACGCAACGCTCAATCAGAACCGGCCGCACACGCCGCTCAAAGAATACAACGTCGTTGGGCGAGAAGGATTGTCCTGCTGTAAATGCAGGCATGACCAGCATGACTATTAACCATACTCCGACGGCTGAAACCTTCGGTGATGACTGTACGGTCGACGCTTGCTTTAACAGGATGTTTTCTTTTGGTGTTATCGGCATGCTTCCACTCTTCTGCAGTTAGTCGAGAGACTGACTTGCGGTTCCGGCGGTGTCAATTCAGTAGGAGGCAGCATGTCACTTGAACAGAAGAAAGTCTTCATTGCGGGAAGTAGCGGATTTCCTGGCGTCTCGCTTGCCCACCACCTTGCGGAGCGGGGGCTGAGGTCGTCATCCTGTCCCGGAATGAGCCGAGAGTATCAGGTCCCTGGAAACATCGACGCTGGGATGCGCGGACGGTCGGAGACTGGAAGGGCGAGCTGGATGGGGCTGATGGACTGGTTAACCTGACAGGTCGCAGTGTGGATTGCATCAAGACTCCCGATCATAAAGATGAGATCCTCCGGTCACGTGTCGAGTCAACTCGAGTTCTTGGCAAAGCGATGAGGCTCATCGCCTCTCTGCCGCCCGTGTGGGTGCAGATGAGTACGGCACACATTTACGGCGATCCGCCAACGGTTGTCTGCACGGAAGATTCCAGCCTTGGCTGCGGACTCGCCCCGCTCGTTGGTAAAGCCTGGGAAGAAGCCTTTCATGACAGCGTTCTGCCGTCTCAACGGGGCGTTGTTCTTCGCACGAGTTTCGTTGTTGGTCGCGATCGTGGAGCTGGCAGAGGAGCGCTCGCAACACTGGGACCCCTGGCGAAAATGGCTTAGGTGGACGCGTCGGTTCCGGCCAGCAGGGCATGAGCTGGATCCACGAGACGGACCTCAACCGTCTCATCGATCGTGCACTGACCGACGACATGATGAGTGGCACCTACATTGCATCCTCGCCGAAGCCTGTGTCACAGATCGAGTTCATGCGGCATCTCCGTCGAGCAGTCGGTATGCCGATAGGACTTCCTGCCTTCGGCTGGATGGTTCGTCTGGGGGCTCACTATATCCTGCGTACGGATCCCGAGCTCGGTCTTTACGGCAGGTATGTCGTGTCAAAACGACTTAGCGAAGAAGGATTCGAATTTGAGTGGCCGCACCTGAATGATGCACTACGAAATCTGCAGCGAAGCGATGGGTGACCAGTTTTACGAGGCGGCGTGGTTAATCAGTCGACCCAGCGGCTGGGGTTGATGCCGGAGGCTTCGGTTTTCATACCGACTGGTTTGTGTTCCTGTTCCCACTCGGCGCCGGTTGTGTTGAGGCTTTGCAGAAATGGTTTTGCGATTTCAGGAGCAGCGGCCACAAGATCGGCGTTCCATTCTTCAACTGGCTGGATCGGGCCAGCCCAGGCTGGTCGGTAACCCATTTGAAGGAGTTCACGCGGTCGTTCGTCGAGGTTCGGGTGGCTTCCGTGCAACGTCAGCGAGGGGATGATCACAGCCGATCCCGCAGGTACGACCAGTGTGATTTCTTCTGGATGCGACTTATAACGCGCGTACGGGCTGGCGTCGGCGTGGAAGGAAAGGTGCGAGCGAGGGATCAGT
>CALGTK010000218.1 GCA_937904325.1 uncultured Planctomyces sp. | reverse complement strand
GCCATCTTCACACGGTGGAAGTCACTGGTTCGATTCCAGTATCGCCCATTACCCCTCTCATCTATTGTTTGGGGTTTTGACCTAAGCCGAGAACAACAAACCGCTTCCGAGGAGTCGTTGTTTCTGGTTGTTCACTGTTGATCTTCACAGGACTCATTTTAGGACGAGCATTTTCTTCTTGTTGCCGCCTGTCGTTTCGCAGCTCGGCAGTTGACGGCGGAAGAAGTCCCCAATCGTTCTGGTCTCTACGCCGTAGCGGCTCTCCAGTACTGCTTTCACTTGCTGGAACGTCATCGTGCCTGCCTTCGGATTCTCTGCTTTGAAGTCATCCAGAATGATTTTCAACAGTTGTTCCTTGTCGGCGTTGCTCACGTACTTCGGATTGTAAACGGAAAATTCAGCCTGTTTCTCCGTAGCTATACCAGCGTCAGAGGCAAATTCGCTAGCCGCCTCGACGAGTTCTGCGTACTCGGCCTCTAACTTCTCTTCGTTTTATTTTTTAGAAAAATTAACAAGTCATCCTTAGTTCTTAACTCCGCTTTCTTCTCGCTCTATTTGTATTTCTGGCGGCGGTGTCACTTCGCCAACGCGGCTTAAATCAGCGCTAATTCGCCAGAATTCTTCTTTTGAAATGGAGATTGTCTTCGTGACACCCACGTAAGTCACCCTGATCAATCCCTTTTGAATGTAATCCTTTCGAACAGTCTCAGGCGTAATAACCGTCGCCGGCGCCGTCGGATAGATAGTCCGCTTCTTCTCCGACTCCGTCAGTAAATCGGCAACGTTTTTGACAGTGAAACTCTCTTGTTTAGCCCACTGAGCGTCACGTTCCATAATCCGCTGGATCTCTTGCCGCATTTCTTCTTCCATTATTCGATCTGAACAGCCTGCAACAACAAGAAGTGCAATTGCAATTAATGCGTAGTGACGATTCATAGATCCGGCTTCTTCTTTGAAGTGGTTTAGGTCGGTCCGATCTTTGAAATCACCATGCCGTCCAAAAGACGACGGCCAATTTCGCCAATTGATTCCAAAGAAATCCGCTCACCCACTCCAGGATTCGTTCTAAGGGCTTGAATAGATCATAACGACTTAGACAACGTCCTTCAGAGGATCGTCTGAGACTGTGAATTCTTTATCGCAGGTATCACAGGTGTAGATCGCATTTTCAAGTGCTCGAAACAAACGTCCCATACAAAGTGGGCATTCTAAACTAGGCGTCGAGGCTTCGTCATAACAGAAGAACTCTAGAAGTTCGCCGTCGTCCATCGGAATTGCCTCATTCCTATTTAAGAATTTAACAGGGCTATCGAGCGGTGACCGTTCAGAAGCAAACATCAAAGCGTCGACGTGAGCGAACGCTCACGAGGAAGATGGATGATCCTCAGATCAACGAAGCCGCAGGGTCAAAAAACTCCGCCGACCGTTACATGCAGGCGATTCCTGCACTTCCGAAATCGGAAACATCGTAATCTCAGCCGGTTGGTTCTTCGGCAATCTGTCCTAACGCTGTGCGGTTTTCATCGCTCGCTGGCTCCACCTTCAAGCTATCAGCGTTATGCACCAACTAGTGAGCTCTCTGATTGGTGAACTGAAACGAGTAGATGTCGGCGTCCTGCATGACGAAACGCAGGCGAACGGGCTTGCCGGCGAGTACGCCAATGTCGGGTCTGCTTTTCCATCGAATCGTACGGTCTACGCGGTCGCCAATGATTTCCGGACAATCTTTGAGACGATATTCGGGAATCGGCTTGCCGCCAGCATCCTGAATTTCCACGCGGACGCTGCCGGCGGCGGATGTGGAGAAGTTGATGCTGAGTTCGTTTCCCGCGAACACCAGCGGTCTGGTGATTACTTCGCCGCCTGCGTACGGAGCCTGAACTGAGACAAAGCCGTCCAGTCGAATCGTGTAGCGTCTCAGATGGCTTTCGCCCTCCCGCCAATAGCCTTCGCTGAAGAGCATCGAAATTTCGTTGGCTGCACCTTCGATTTCGGACGCCGTTTCAAATAGGCCGTGTCCCTGGTAGTTATCGCCATACATCCAATTGCTGCTATTGATACCAGCCTGAGGCCCTGGACGCAGAAAAGCTTCGTCCCAGCGATGGAATCCAACGCCGTCGCGGCTGCTCATGAACAGGCTGTCGGTCAGATCAGAACCCACTCGAGCGTAAGCCGCAGCGAGTTCGGCCCGCAAGTTGATCGGCTCCAGCGATCGTAACTCATCATTCATTCGCCGCGCCGTGTATCGAGTCGGAAATCCGAATCGAATGTGAGGGGCACGGTAGTAAGGCTGAATCCCGTTCGTATACATCTGCTGGAGTGGAGAACCCGGATATTTTAAGGGGGTCGGCTCCGACCAGACGCGAAAATCAGCCGACGTCGTCATCGAGACGGACCGCATTCCATCCACCACGGTGCGGTAGTACAGAACATACTTTTGTTCACGCGGCTCCCAGAAAACGACGTTCATGGAATCGAGAGCGCCTTGCGTGAAGATTGCCTGTTCACTCTTCTTCCACGCTTTTGCGTCAGGTGATGTGAAAAGATGCAGCCCGGTTTTGTAATTGCCACCGACAGCTTTGAACTTTTCGGACGCCGGACATCCCGGCCGAGTATCGAGAAAGGGCACGAACGTTCCGGAAAATGGACTGCCCGGCCAGACGATATTATTAGCCAGGGGGTCGGCAACCTGCTTTGCCATCTTGCCAAGTAAAGGGAATATTCTCAGATCGGGTTTCGTCCACGAGATCCCATCACGGCTCTCGGCATAGCAAACCACTGGACTGTGCGACATGCGGAGCTTGCCACCGTCCCAGATCATGCGATGTCCACGATAAATCATCTTGAATAAATCGCCGTCGAGCATCACCGTGGGATAGCCGCTGGTGTTTCCTTCCCAGGGCTTGTCAAACCGGATCGCAATCTCACGTGCCTGTGGATGATGCAGCGTTAACCGGGCACTGTGGAGTTTCTCAATCAAATGCTGATCAACAAACAGCTCACGCTTCGAACCGATATCGATGGGCTCCGTTCGGTCTGTGGCTGGAGCGGTATCCGCGAAGACTGCAAATAAAGTGGCGAACAGGAGGAGAGTCTTCATCGAGTTTAGTCCTTATTCCGCCACAAGTGTGAACAGGTCCGCGTTCTGCAAATAGATCTCCAGTCGCACGACCTTGCCTTCAAATGCGGTCATCGATTTGTTTCCTTTCCAGGTGACCTTGTGTCTTACTGCATCGCCTGGGAAAGACACGCAGTCGGCGTGATCGAATCCTTCGAAAGGGTCGCGAATCGCGTCGCTCACACGAACAGAGAGTTGCGGAGCGTCACCTGTGCTGGTGGCGTTGACGAACAGATCTCCGCCGGGCCATGTGATAAGTCGCGTCACGACCACACCTCCGCCATTCTGTGGCCCATGCAGTCCGATCAGTCGTTCCTTTTTGCAGGTCGCAAGGCCGACCGCGGCTTTGCGTCCTGCAGTGTTATGGCCGCCGTCGTGTCCTGCATAGTAAAACCACCATTCGTCTCCCACCTCGACCCAGTGGGGTCCACCAAACGTCATCCCGTCGTCCCACGCCTCGTCCTCGCCAAGTGGAATCAGCGGAACTCGTTTAGGCGACCGCCGCCAGTGCACTCCATCCCGGCTGGTCACCAGTTCGGTGTGGATTGGATCGTTCATCCGAAATACCCACAGGAATCC
This sequence comes from uncultured Planctomyces sp., assembly GCA_937904325.1. Classification (GTDB taxonomy): domain Bacteria; phylum Planctomycetota; class Planctomycetia; order Planctomycetales; family Planctomycetaceae; genus JABMPE01. The sequence goes on along the minus strand of CALGTK010000218.1, from coordinate 17,244 downwards.
CCAGTAAATGCCAGCATAGTGATGCACCGGCATCCCGTAGAAGAAGTTGTAGTGGCCCTGGGAATCGATTTCGTCGGGAGTCAGCAACGCTTGTGGACTGCCTTGCCACTCGGTCCACAATTCGTCATTTGTCAGGAACGAGATGCGCCGCGACGCCCCGGTGTCAATCATCAGGCCCTGGAATCGCCGGTAGCGATCTTTCGCTCGGCAGGTCATGAGATAACGCTTACGGTCGACGTCGAAAACAATGCTGTTCAGCGTATCAGAATGCACGTGCTTGAGCCGCACTTCACTGTCGGTATCCCAGTGGATTCCGTCATGTGAGCCGATGAGCCTGATACCGTCGTGCTCCTTGCCTGCACCGCCGGTCCGATACGTCATGACGTACGTGAAGCCGCGCTTCTGCTCTTCCGGAAGAGTCAACAGAATTTGCGGACCGCTGGCTCGCGCGTTCTTCGGGCCTCGAATAACAACGTTGTTCTGTTTCGACCCATTCCACTCGAACAGGCCGAGATTCGGCGCATCCCAGTTCAGACCGTTATTGGATTCGGCGTAAGCGATGGCATAACGACTGCTGCGACCGCTGGGCTTTTCCACCCAGTAATGGACTTGAGTCCACAGTTGGAACTTACCGGATTCTGGATGCCGGGCAACGTTGACGTATCCACAGTCGCCACTATAAACGGGGTTCGCGTCGTGCTTCTTTGGCGGATGAACTGCGTGCACAACTGCGTTTGTTTTGTATTTGATCGCATAGCGGTTATCGACCAGCCAGTCATCGATGAAGAACTGCGGAACACCTCGCGAGATGTCCACCGGCTCATTAGGAACCTGAGCGATCGCCTGAAACTGGTTGACTGCGAGCAGAACTGTGAATGCGATGAGGAAGCGACGTCGGATCATTTTCTACTTTCTCTGCGCGGACTTGAAGCGGAAAGAGTCGAGATTGGCGTCACTCATCTGGAGTCGCAACTCGTCACCTTGGGGCAGCTGGTTCTTTCCAGCCGAGTCGATTGAAATTCCCCCAACCTCCCCAGGCAACTCTCGACACGTGAACCGCCTTGAAATCAGTGAACAGGATTTCGCGCGAGAGTGCCCAGTTACGGTTAAGGTTCGCTTGAACTCGTATTTTCAACTCGGGCGTCATCTTTCTACCACCGTCGTCGAATTCAGCGAGAAGATGGTATGCCGAGGCGTGGACCTCAGTGTAATCGAGGCCCCGGTGAAGAAAGGCGACACGGTCTCGGGTTTTTGGAGCAACCGCTTTTCTGGCGGCTCCATCAAGAATTGAACGTAGTTCTTCGATAACTTCAGTCGTGTATGGTGCCGTTGGGTGCGGCGTTGGCTCAGCAGCAGCTATTTCGTCTGTGATCTCTTCCAGCCGCATGAAATATCGCTTTACTGAATCAGCGCCGGCGCCAAAGCCGGATTGGCAATAGTCGTCGATGACTGCATCGACATTGAGGTCTGGATTCCAGTGAAGCCGGGCGGCTACATAATAGTTCAGGCCCTGAGTCGCCCAATGATGAGTGCAGGAATCCAGATCGGTTCCAATCATCGAATGATGGGCCAGATACTGAAAATCTTTGGCGAGCTTATGCACATAGATAACGGGCGTGCCATAACGACGGGCTGCCAGAAGTAGATTGGATCGGAAATAGAGCTTTGATGCCTTTTCAGCCCAGGCGTCCCAGCGCGCTCTGCCGACTTTGTGCTCGGCGTCGTCGAGATACCAGATGTCGACAAATCGAATCGCAATGTTGGGATGTAGTTTGTGCCGCAGAGGCGGATCGGTGTAAACGCTGTACGCATCTGCTGTCAGCCAGGCGTCGGGATGAACCGTGACAACACGTTTTGCGATTTCATTCCAGAAAGACACAAAGCGATCTGTCAGCGAGACGTGTTTGAAATACGTTCGGCCTTGCTTGCCCGTTGCGTCCATTAAGGTGATTGGCCTGCCTTCGGGCGGGTCGAGCTTCCTGCATTCCGGACACATACAGAAAGTGGCGAGCCCTCCATCATTCGGACCAATGGCTACGCTCTTTGCACCTGCGTTCAATTCTTTGATCTTCTCATTGGCGATGGCCTCGATCAGTTCCTTGTTGCTGATACAAAAGCGAGAGCGCTCCGGGCCAAGTACACTTTGATCACGCGACCCGTTTCGCTGCATCGCGAACCACTCGGGATGATCCTCGCTCCACATGTCCCACGCATCGCCAAATGCGTGACCGCTTGCCAGCCCAAGGCTTCCTCCGAGTCGCTGCCAGGTGAACCATCCGCCGTCTTCAGATTCGGTTTCTTCGGATTTCGCGCGTAGCCTGTGGTAGTCCTCTTCCGTGGCATGCAGCCTGAGCAGACCTTTCGCATCGCGATCACCGTATGACATATTGCGGATCTTGCGTTGGCGCAATAGCGGTGTCTCCGTTCGATCGATCGGCTTAATGGAAATCGTAGTGTTCGTCGGAACGACTTTGCCCAGTTCGCCCGGCCATAGGAAGCGGCAACCAAGAGACTCTTCCAGAAACGTGGTCACCGCATAGTGAGTTCCATTGCGATCAGACGGCGTGGCGTCGTCGGTACCGAGAATGACGATGGAATCTGAGAACGAACGAATCAGGATCCCGCCCGGACCCAGACCTTTTGTGGTAACACCAAGTTTCCGAGTGAAAGTACTTTCTCCGACAGCAATGCAGGTCGTGTCCTGTGGGAGTTTCGAATCTTTGACTATTTCAAAACGAGCGCCGGAGATTTGGAAGAGGTGGTCACTGAGAACGGTCGCTGCTTTTCTGGCGGCTGCTGAAGGGTCTTCCGATAGAACGATAGCGGCCTCTGCCTTGCCGTCCCTGGCGAGGATCAAATCAGCGGCATCGACCATACGGAAGCCAAAGACAACCAGAGCAAAGCAGATTAGTTGTCGGTGCATAAGACTTTGGATTCTAAGGCTTCGACTCCAGCAACTGCTGGATCGTTGACAGGAACAGATACTCGCACGTCCGGACGAACGTACAGGTCTACTTGCGAATCACCAATTGTATCGCGTTTGACCGATTTCTACTTCCGTCCGTGTTTGGCCGTATTGTCTGCATCAACAACGACTTGCAGAGTGCTGCAAAACGAACATCGAATCCTTCGGAGTGACCCGTTCTCATGACGGCCAGATCTCGCAACGTTATGAAGGCTGTGTACTGCCGGCCGGCACCGACCATGTAGTACGCCTCATTGGGCATTGGAAACCGCGTGGTTCCGTTGATTCAGAAGCAGCTGCGGTAGATCGGCCTGCCGTCGGCAATCCTGACACGATGGTCGGCAGTTCAAAGAAGAGCGACTTCTTACGGTAAGGCGATGTCAGGCAACCATGGTCACCAATAAACTTTGCCGTGCGAGTAACAATGCCAGCCAATAATGATCACGTCGCTCTTTCAAATGCCTTCATGACTGCTTTGCAGTCAACGTGACAAAAGTAGACTGTTCCGTTCATTCCGAGATACGAAAACGGCGATGATGCTCCCGTCAGGAATACGACCCTATTGAGGCCGAGCCAGCGATCGATCAGCCCAGTATTGATATTAACCGTCTGAACATTTCTGGTTGGGAGCACGGCGATACTTCGGCTGAACACACCGCAACGGGAAAAGATGCGACTGGCAGTGATAACGTATACGGTGTTCTGCCAATTTGAAAATCTGCAGTAACCGATGATGGCGAACGCGAGGACTGTTAGAAATCCCAACAAGCCTGTCTGCATGAAGACGGCAAGACTCACCACAACTCCGATAAGTCCTGTAGTTCCCAGATTTACGTATAGTGCGGATCGTTCCGGGTTACAGCTGAAGAGTATTTCTTCGTTCTCGCCCAGAAGCTCAAGCAGTTCCTGCGGAATCGGAGTGGTCGCATCTGCTTCAAAGTTGACACCCTGATCGGGCTCTAAGCCATCTTCAGGCGGCGGCACAAAGCTCGTTAAATCGACTGATGGAAAACCTGACTCTTCCTGTTGAGCGTCGTCGTTTGCATTGACGACTGACTCTATCTGAGTCAGCAACGACGTACGCATGGACGCCAGATCATCGCGTTCATCAGCCGCCAGATCACATTGTTCAAGCTCGTCTATGACCCCAAGGGCACTTGCCGGATCATCGGACTGCATCTGATCTCCCAGTCGGGACCAAAGGTCAGTCATATGGATCTTGGCGGACGTGTCGTCATAGTCCAGCAGTGGAGCAGATGCAGTCGCTACTTTATCCAGAGCCATGGTTGCCAGGCGTTGCCAGGGACCATCTTCAGCTTGAGCAATCAAGGATCGGTCGGAGATTTTTCCAGAGTTCTGAAGTATATCCAATTGCCCTTTGGAGTACGGCCCCTTAACTCCAGTCTTTACTTTGACCCAGTAGGACATATCCGCTTTCAATTTCGTGATCAATCCAACTGTCACGTAACGGAACTGATCGGAACCAAGAGATGACCTGCATGAAAGCGTAGAGTCTATACCGTGGATGAAGAGATTTTCGACAAGGTCGCGGCTTTCGAGCCAGGACAATAACTCTTACGGAGATGCCATGGGATCTGGTCAGTGATGCCTCGTCCGATCCGTAATCCTGCGACAGGGCATAGCGACCTCATCGAAACGGAAGATTCCAGACATCATGATGCGTGATTCAGAAGGAAAAATCGGTGCCAATGCAGGCTGAGATGCCAGACTGGTAGACCTGATTTCCTGCTCGGGCGTCGAGATGTTTCCGGTACTGCTTATCGGTAAATTCAGGTGTTGATAGCTCGAGTAATGAGCCGCTGGCAACTCGATCAGAGCCGGTGGATTTTTGAGTTAAACTGTCACCGAAATTCGTGATTATGTCATCATTTAATTCGTCGTCGGCGACGAAGTATTATCGGGGCACAATAAGTTGATGAGGTTTCAAAACATTTTTGACGTCACATCGAACACGCTCGCGGTTGTTGAAGCTACCGGGCTCAACATCGCCTGGATCGAACCTCGAGATGCCAACGTGACGCATTTGCGACTATCAATCAACTATTTCGGCAACAGGCAATACGACTCCGCAGGGATCGCCTCATTCTGGCACACCAGGGGCACATGCTCTTCTTGCTGACGGAGCGGTCAAATTTCTACCGGAAGACATGGACACGGGATTGTTGAAAACGCTAACCACAACAGGTGGTGAAGAAAAAGATACCGGCATTCTGAAAGATGCTGGAATGTCAGTGCCACTTAATCACTAATTGTGGCCGATGGCTTGCCCGTCTGCGGTGTCACGTTCAATTGGTGGAGCGTGTCGAACTGCGTTCCCGTGTTTGTCGTGAACCGGACGTGGGCGGCAATGCTATGGCTGGCTAAGTTTTCCGGCAGTGGGATTATGATACGGTAGCCTCGCCCGACGATGCCGTTGTGCCAGAGAGATTCGGACTCTTCTTCGGTAAACGCCGCAGACGCCACCTCTTCTTTGCCAGCAGGGCGTGAAATATCCTTCAGTCGGACTGAAAGCTGGCCGGGCACTTTATGAATCTCACCTGAAGAATCCTTCGGTGCAATCAGCAAGGAAATCTGTTCGTCGCCGGGAACATCGTCGCGATCCAGGCCGCCGCTTAACAGAGGGGCTACTTCGATGCGGCGGACCCTCGCCGTCGAATGAGCGGTTTGCACGATCTCAGGCGATGGCTTCAGTTTGACGAATTCGTTACGCAGGATCGAAACTTCACGTCGAGCAATATCGCGGTCAGATTCTACCTTCTCAAGAGACGAAGACAGGCGGTCGATGGACGACTGCTGATCACGAAGCCTCGCTTCCAGTTCAGCGGCTCTGCGAACGGAGGCGCTCTGGCAGCCAGTCGAACACAAGAGGCTTACGCAAGCTACGAACTGCGCAATAAGAACGCCGGGCGAATTGAGTTTTCGAGGCGTCATCCTTGACGACCTTCAACTTCAGGCTATCGACGATCAGTTACTATTCGCTGGGCGGATTCGGGAGTCGATCCAGAACATTGTCGATCAAGCCGTACTTCTGAGACTCCTCAGCCGACATGAAATTGTCCCGGTCAGTGTCTTCTTCGAGCTGTTCCAGTGTCTGGCCGGAATGCTTCAGAAGAATTTCATTCAGCTTCCGCTTAATTCGAATGACTTCTTTGGCATGAATCTCCAGCTCGGTTGCAGTCCCCTGCATCCCCGCCAAAGGCTGATGAATCATGATCCGAGCATTGGGCAGGGCGTTCCGCTTTTCAGCCGTTCCGGCTGCCAGCAGGACGGCGCCCATACTTGCGGCCTGTCCCATGCAATAGGTGGCGACATCGCAGGTGATGTATTGCATCGTGTCGTAAATTGCCAGGCCGGCGGTAACTGATCCGCCTGGCGAGTTGATATAGAAATGGATGTCCGATTCTGCATCTTCGAACTGCAGATACAGCATCTGCGCGACTACCAGGTTTGCAGACACCTCGTTGACCTGCGTGCCCAGGATGATGATTCGATCCTTCAGCAGCCGACTGTAGATGTCCATGGCGCGTTCACCGCGCCCCGAGTCTTCAACAACGATAGGTACAAGATTGCTCATCACGTGCTCGCTTCCATCCTGACGGCGAACGATTGACTATTTGGATTTGGCCGGTTTGTCAGCGTCTGGTTTTATAAGAATGTCGTCGACCAGACCGTACTCTTTCGCCTCAGTGGCAGTCATGTATCGGTCTCGTTCGGTGTCTCTGGCGATAGTCTCGACTGGCTGGCCAGTGTGACCTGCCAGAAGCTCGTTCAACACCTGCTTGGTGTCGAGAATGTCTTTTGCCTGGATTTCGATGTCCGAAACCTGGCCGCCGACTTCACCGTGCGGCTGGTGGATCATCATTTTCGAATGCTTCAGGGCAAAGCGTTTACCCTTTTCTCCGCCAGCGACGAGAATCGCACCGCCACTGGCCGCAAGACCTACACAGTAGGTCGCGACTTCGCATTCAATAAACTGCATCGTGTCGTAAATTGCCATCGTAGAAGTCACCGAGCCACCTGGCGAATTCACGTACAGGTGAATATCCTGGCCACGACTTTCGGACTGCAGATACAGCAGCTTCATCACGATGACGTTGGCGACGGCGTCGTTAATCACACCATCCATAAAGATGATGCGGTTTTCGAGCAGCAGGTCACCGATCCCCATATTTCGCTGACGAGCAACGTCGCGCGAATTTTGAATCGGAAGGCGGTCAAACATTAGAGAATCCCTTCTTCTCGTCAGCAGCTTCCTGTTGTGATCTGTCGTTTGATGATCTGATGTGGTGGATATCGCAGAGGGCATCCACACGTCAAGGCGATCATTACGCCAAATACTTCGTTGGCGTTGGCAAGTTGCCGCCAGGTTCTACTTCTCGACAGTTACGCCGATGTTTCCTTCGCAGATTTCGCCTTCGCCGCCGAGGTTCGAGCAAACATCACGTTGCAGATTGTGTCGTCGACAGCTTCGACGTTGAGATCGCCGACCAGATCGTCTTCCATCTCGACTTCTTCGTACTTCGCTTTATCAAGAGCGACGTCGACGGCCTTCCGTTCGCGAATCTGAGCTTCCAGGTTCTCAATGACTCCGGTCTTGACGAGGCGAGCTCGCAGACGACGAGGTGTTTCGCCACTCTGAAAGGCCATCATCATGATTTCCATTTCGACGTCCTGCGGCGACACTTCGATGTTTTCTGCAGTCGCAATGGAATCGAGAATGAAGTGTTCCTTCATAGCCTGACGTGTGACCGAAACCGAACGCTGGCGAAGATCATTCTCGCGTGCCTGAATTTCTTTCGGTGTGTAGCCAGCTTGTTGCATCTCAAGAATTTCGCGATGCAACGCGTTTTCAACCTGTTTCAGGACAAGTTCTTCCGGCAGTTCCCAATCAGCAGATTCACCGATAATTTCGAGAAGCTGCTCCCGAGCTGACTGTCGCTGTTTGTAGGTAACCTGCCGCTCAAGAATGTCTGTGACTTCTTCGCGAAGTTTCTCGGCAGACTCGACGCCAATTCGGTCGAGCAGTTCGCTATCCAGCTCTGGAAGTTCGAGTTTCTGGACCGAAGAAATCGAGATGACGGCTTGCAGCTTTTCGCCACGCATCGGGACGTAAGGGGCTTCGCTGGAAATCGTGAATTCTGCCTCACGAGAGTCTCCTGCTTTTGCCCCAGCCATCACGCTGCCAAAATCGCTGATTTCTGCATCTTTGAAACGCAGAGCCGGCTGAATGCGAAGCGATAACCCAGCCATATCTCGGACTGACGTGCCTTCGTATTGGAAATCGATCGACACGGCGACGTAATCGCCAATCGCAGCTCCGTCGTCGTGATCGGCCTTTTCACCATATTCGAGCAACATCTGATCGATGTATTTCTGAATGTCATCATCTGAAATTTCACGCGACGGGCGTTTCAGAGATAGCTCGGCGAAGTCAGGGAGCTGCACGTCCGGACGAACTTCCACGTCAAACTGATATTCAAAATCGCCAGCATCAGGGATTTCAAGCGTTTCAACGTCCATGTCTGGTTCGTTGATCGGATCGATTTCGAATTCTGCGGTCAGTTGCTCGAGGCTTTGAACGAGAACTCGCTGCTTGAGTTCATCGGCCAACTCCTGACGAAACTTGGCTTTGACAAGGTCTCGGGGGACTCGACCAACCCGAAAGCCAGGAACACTGGCCTTCGAGGCGAATTCGTCGAGCGTACCGTTCCGGACGGTGTCAATTTCCGCTTCAGGAACGACGACGGAAATTCTTTTCCGACAGGGACCTGCGTCAGCGATATCGACTTTGAGATCCATTTTCGGTGGAAGCCCCAAAGCCTCAACGTCAACTTCGGACTCTTCTGCAACAGCACCAGTGTTTTCAGTGTCACTCACGGAGAGGTTCCTCAGCGAAGGCGGTCAGTCAGAATGCAGACTGGCTATCAGCGACAGAAGCTGACGCTCCCCGTATGCACTGGCAGAAGATTGCACTGGCAGAAAGCGAAATGCCGTGCTGGTCTAAGCTGACCTGAAGCAATTCAAATGTATACTAACAAAAGCGGGAGACGGGATTCGAACCCGCGACATCCACGTTGGCAACGTGGTGCTCTACCACTGAGCTACTCCCGCAACAAAATCTGTAGATACCACGATCGACAGAAGGATTGGATGTTACGTCTCAGCCAAATTCCGGTCAAGTTTGGCCGATCGCTCTCAGAAAAAAGAGCGGAGACCGACCAGCAGGTATCCCAATAGAGGTCGCTGCTTGCACAGTCAATCGGCAAAACCGGGGCAAAGCTCCTGCGGAATTGCCCCGTCGGTGGAGATTTTGACGGTGACGACTCTCGGACGGTGCGGCGACCAATCCACCTGAACTTCGCAGGTCATGGCACAACCTTTAAATAAGGTTTTCGAGAGCAAATGGCCTGAAAAACGTCACACCTGACAGTCTAGATGATCTCCATGCCATAATATCGAAAGCTCGCTCCGCGTGCAGAGACAGTCGACAATACCAGGTTTCGCAGGTCGTGCAGCGAAGACTTTATAACGGTGCCCCGGGGCGGGCCTCTATTTTTGATGTTATCGAGATTGAGACCAGTTTGCGGATGTGATTTCCCACGAAAATTAGAATTCAACAAGGAATTGCGGAATTCCAAACGTGCAACTGAAGTGTCTGTAAGACGAAGCAAATGTTGCTGCAACCTGCCGTTTGGTGGTTCACTTGGATGCAGTACATGACACACGTAAGAGTCGCGAAAGCTTCTGCTTGACGTTGTGAAGTGTCGATCCCATAATCGAAACACGAAAGTGGTTTTCCTGCAAAACAGCGGGAGTACAAACCTGCCTCCGAGTGTGGTGGTGGCTCTGCGAACTGGGTCAGGCGAGAAATCGAGCAGCCCTAAGCAAAAGCGTCAGGTACACGAGGGGGCAGGTTTGTGCTCCCGTTTTTGTGCGCACTGGTCGTAAAATTCGCTCGTTGTGTGACTGGTGACATTCCAGACACTTCCTTTTCTCGGCAAATGGCTCCTTGCAAGTATGGAGCGTTCCGGACTTCCGCATGGCACGCCAGGAATCTGATCGTGAGGACATGATTCGCGAAGCGACTGCCCTGCGGAATCGGGTCGAATGGCAGTTACCGGGTGAACCTGAATTTGTATTCACCGGTGTCAGGTCGGGGGGCAGTCTTTCCGTCTACTTTGGCGCTGATCCGGTTTATCAGTTTTCAGCGGCCGGGGGATTGCGACGGGCCTACGCTGACGGATTCCTTTATCGAACCCAGGGTACAAGCCTGGCAAGACTGCATCGAGAACGGTCGACAGAACAAACAGTTCTCTTCCGCACCGATTTGAACGAAGACGAGCTTTCGCAGTTCCTCAGCAGAATGGACGAGCGGCTCGACCAACTTCGGCAATGCATCGCCGACGGATCCGCGATTCAAATGCGGTCGGTATCAGATGACGAGCCTCCCAATTATGAATTGTTGATTGAATTGGCCATTGAGGCGTCGCCAAAACTGGCACCAGCAATGCCAACCCGTCGTCAGTAGCAGCACAAGCCGTGAGCGGACGAAGTTGAAAACACAGTTCCAAACGGAAGGAGCAGGGTTATGGACCTTGGAATCTCAAACCATGTGGCGGTAGTGACGGGTGGAGCCAGCGGAATCGGACGAGCAATCGCCGAGCAATTTGCTGCCGAGGGGGCTGACGTTGCCATTTGGGATGTCTCGGAAAACGTCGAGCAGACTGCGTGTGAAATCACAACAGCCACTGAGCGACGCGTCGTGGGAATCCGAGCCGACATCACATCCACGGAGAGTCTTGAGGCGGCACTCACTAAATCAGAGTCCGAGTTGGGCCAGGTTGACCACCTGATTCACGCCGCTGCCATCGGATCCGGCAAGTTCGGCTTTCCCTTTACTAATCTTCAGCCCGAAGACTGGCTCCGAGTCATCGAAGTAAACGTCATGGGCATGACCCGCGTCGCTCACACGGTGGCGCCAAAACTGGCCGAACGAAAATCCGGCACGATGACATTCATTGCTTCGATCGCCGGCCAGATTGGGTCGCCCACCGACCCGCCGTACAGTGCCAGCAAAGCGGCGAATATCAACTTCGCTCAGTGCATGGCGAAAGACCTTGCTACCAGCGGAGTTCGCGTCAACGTTGTCTGCCCAGGCATGGTCCAGACACCTCTTAACAGGAGTGTCTGGCAATCCTGGGTTGATCGGCAGCCAGATGACCAGAAGCTGGACTACGAAACGTGGGCTGGCGAAAAGATTAAAAAGATGGTCCCACTCGGCACGTGGCAACAACCTTCAGACATCGCGGACATGGTGACATTTCTGGCCTCGAAGCGAGCCCGCCAGGTCACCGGTCAGACGATCAACGTCGACGGTGGATTCGTCATGCACTGGTAAGTCGAACGTTTTGTTGACACTTTCCTGGCGGCGGACCACTTGTACGCGAGTGGTCTAACGCCGGTCCTGCCTGCATAATCGGCACCAGATGGCAGGCTCCTGGCGGTGGTGCCGACGTCCGGTTGAGTCTTTTCGGGCATTCCCGGTAGCATGAATCCTTGCTTATGCGTTGCGGAGCCCTATTTCGGCGACAACTTCCGCAGTCAGCGATGATTCATGGTTCAAACTGGAATAAGTCTCAATGAGTCTGCGCGGACAAATTCAAAGTGGACGGATGCAAAGAAGAAGTTTCCTCGGCGTGGGAGTCGCCGGCGCGATGACCGCTCGCGTCGCGTCGTTGGCCGAAGCTGCATCCGAAGGCAGGAAGGCTCAAGCAAAGAATGTTCTGGTTATTCTTGAGCAGGGCGGATTATCCCACATGGACACGTGGGATCCTAAAACCGAAGCCGTCGCCGAACATCGAAGTCCGTTCAAGCCGGTCTCGACCGCAGTCCCGGGCCTGCAGTTTACATCGTTGCTTTCAAAGACTGCTCAGGTCGCCGACCGCTTGACCGTGATTCGGTCGATGTATCACGACCGGTCGGGAGCGAACGGCCACCCACTGGGCACTCAGTACGCCCTGTCTGGAGAAATGCCGGGCGGGCCGCTTGAAATGCCGGACATCGGCTCGATCGTTTCTCAACGGATGGGCAGCCAGTGCGACTACCTGCCGCCGTACATCATGGTGCCCGGCAATCACGAACAGGCAAAACAAACTCGCGTTGGCTTTCTTCCGGCCGCCGCCAAGGTCTTCAAGACTGGTGGGAAAGACCTGTCGGATCCTGAGTGGAAAGTCAACGACCTCGGTCTGCTGACTGGCGTTGACCGCGGACGCTTCACCGATCGACGCGACCTTTTGAGCAATCTCAACGTCGGCGTCGCTCCGGCTTCGAACGATCCAGTCCGCACTTTTTCTGACCTGTCGAATCAGGCAGCCGATCTGCTGACCAATCCTTTGACACAGAATGCGTTCAACCTTTCCGAAGAAAAGGAAGCAACTCGCGAAGCGTACGGGCGCGGCCACCGCGGACAGTGTTACCTCATGGGCCGCCGCTTGATCGAACGCGGCGTTCGCTTTGTGACGGTCGATGTTCGAGAGCCGTTGACTGACAAAACGCCCGGCGGTTTCAACATGAACTGGGACCATCACGACTACATCTACAACAAAGGCTCTTGCGGAACGATTCGCAACGGAGCCGGCGGCGAAGGTCGCTATGGAATCGCTCACTGGGTCATGATGGGCAGCACTGACCAGGCATTCGCGGCGCTCGTCGCTGACCTCGAGGATCGAGGGCTCCTCGCAGACACACTCGTCGCCTTCGTTTCGGAGTTCGGTCGAACGCCTCGACTCAACCGATTCAAGGGACGAGACCATTGGACCAACGCCTACTCGATCGCGCTGGCCGGAGGCGGAGTGCCCGGCGGACAGGTCATCGGTTCCAGCGACAATGAAGGCGGCTATGTGACGAACCGTCCAACACGCCCCGACGATTACGCCGCGACTGTTTACGAGAAGCTTGGACTGGATCGAACGAAGCCGGTTTACACTCCGTCCAATCGCCCCGTCTTTCTGGCTCACAACGGCAACCCGATTGAAGAAGTCTTTTAACGCAGGGCCGATTCCCACCGGCTGATGCTTTCAGTCCAGCTCACGATACCTTCCCAGCCTTACTCTTTTCTCCCCGCGTTCGTCTTCATGTTCCAAAATAAGACTCATGTTCGCGCGCGATGCGTGCTCCTCGCGGTAGCGTTGTTCGGCAGTTCTGCGCTGGCGGCGCCTCCGAAAGCCATCCGCGTCGAGCCACTGGGAATCGCTCCGGGAGCGACGTCCGAGCTTATTCTGCATGGAATAAACCTCACGAAGACCACCGGCCTGCTTTCGACATTGAACACTGTTGATCCGAAAACGTCGATTGTGTTGCAGCAGCAGACTGAAAATACCTCGACCGTTTTCGAATCGAAACTCGCAAGTCCCGATGTACCGGCCGGATCCATTGTCGTTGAGGCGGAAGATTATTCTCGGGGTAAATACCGTAAGGCTGGCATCTTCATCCTGAACGGTGATTTCTTGCCAAACTATGCTGAGTACGACATCAAGATCGCTCAGGCTGGTGCGTACCAGCTCGAACTGAAATACGCGGCGGGCAGTTCGCGTCCGATCAAACTTTTCCTGAACGGACGACTGATCACCGACGAAGCCGCCGCCGGAGTTACAGGCGGGTTTGGTGATGCCGATGCAAAGTGGATGGTCGAAGGCATTGTCGAACTTCAATCCGGAAAGAACGTTCTGCGATTGGAACGCCCGGGTGGCACGCCTCACTTCGACAAAGTGGGACTTGTTCCGTCCGATCGCCCGGCCAGTCAGTTCTCAATGGTAAAGCCTTCTGACCGAGTTGCTCCGTTGAAGGCTGCGATCGACGAATCGTGCCCGGTTGGTGTCTACGGCTTGCGAGTGGCGACGGCCGAAGGAATTTCCAATCCGCTGCTCTTTATGGTGGATGATCTTCCGACGGTGACTTCGTTGCGAAGCAATCACGACGTCACGTCGGCCCAGCCGATCAACCTTCCGAGTGCCATCGACGGCACGACGGAATCCGGCGACGCAGACTACTTTCAATTTGCCGGTTCCGCCGGCAATTGGGTGTCGATCGAAGCTGTCGCCACCCGATTGGGAACTAAGCTCGATCCGGTCGTTCGACTCCTGAATCAGTCCGGCAAAGAACTTGCTTTCGTCGATGACTCGCCGTCCCTGGCCGGTGATTGCCGTTTGCGACTGCAGCTTCCAGAGACCGGAAAGTTTTTCGTCGCGATTGAAGATTCGGCAATGGGCGGAAGTTCTGCGCACGCGTACCGGCTAAGGATCGGTGATTTTCCGCTGACATGGGACCAACCGCTCACGAGTGCTGCGAACTCGGGACTTCCGCAGTTTGAGCATGTTGACCAGAAACCGTTCTCGCAGGCTGAAATCGACGGTGAGCTGCGAGGCATTTTCAGTAACGACCGTCCGATCCATCGATTTCGCTTTTCGGCGAAGAAAGGTGACCGCCTTATTCTGATAGATCGGTCGCGACAATTCGGTGCTGCGGCGATGCTTGGTCTGGCTGTTCGTGACGAAGCGAGGAAGCTGATCGGCGAAAACCGACGAGCAGGTACTTCCGGTGGGACACTCAACATCACGGTCCCCAACGACGGAGCGTACGATGTTGAACTGTCGGAATTGACGCGTCGCAGCGGAGCAGATTTCGGTTACTACGCAGAGCTTCGTCGCAGCGTTCCCGACTTCGAATTATTCCTTGAAGCTGCGAGCGTCATCCTGCCACAGGATGGATACGCGATCGTCAAAGTTACGACCGATCGAAAGGGTCACAACGGCCCGATCAAGCTGAGCGCCGTGTCGGGCAATGTCGAATTGGCCGTTTCGAATGAGGTCATCGCCGAAAAGAAAAAAGACACTCGCCTGAAAGTCTACCTTCCGAAGAATATGGAGCCGGGCAAGGTGCTGTCGCTTCGGATTTCTGGCACCGGTGAATCGTCGGAGTCTGACACTGGCGAGCAGCCGCTTCGCCGCTTCGCTTCGACGTTGGCAGTCCTGAGAAAAGGAATGCCGCAGACGCCTCATCCGCCGGCGGAATTGCAGACGGAACTTGCAGCTGTCGTCGGTCCGGCAATCCCAGATTTCTTTGCACTCAGTCTGGACGACGGAGTCGTTTACTTTCCTCGTCACGTCGGAGAAGTTTACTTTACGGTGCGTGTCAAAGACCGAGCTAAGGGCTTCAAAGATCAGGTGGTTTTACGAGTTGAAGGACTCCCTGAAGGCTTTAGTGCGGGAGGCGGCGACCGAGCGGTCAGTCGAAGCGACAACAACGAATATCGCTTTCAACTGAGAGGCCCTGCCGAAATGGAACTCGGAGTCCGCGAAATACAAATCATCGGCGAGGCGTCACTCAAAGGGCAGACAAAAGAAGTCACGCTGGCAAAGTTGCCCCTGCGAATCATCGAACCGCTCATCGTCACAGCGATGCCGGCTGGTGTCGCTGTGGCCGGAGGAAAGCAAAGGATTGCCGTCATGGCTCGCCGCTTTGTTCCGAGAGCTGGCGGTGACATGAAAGAGATCACTTTGAAACTCACCGACGTGCCGGACGGGTTATCGCTTGTCGGTAAACCCCTTATCGCCAACGCGAAAAGTGAGGCCCTGATTGACATTAACATTGCCGCCAACGTTCGCCCCGGAAAATACAATCTGAAATTTGAAGCAACGACTGAAGTCGCCGGCCACAAATTCACCGTGCTGAGTACGCCGTTTCAACTCACGGTCGAGTGACCGTGAAGTGCCAGACTTCTAACTGAGTTTTCCAACGATGAAAGCTGTTGAGCTACCGATGAGATGTTTTCGAGTTCAGATATTCTTACTGCTTGTCGCACTGTCCATTGGTATCGCCGAAATCAATTGGACGTTTGCCGAAGAGAATACGTTGCCTGCGAGCATCGAACGGCTCGATATTTTTCCTGCCAGAATTGAGCTTCCGGCCGCCGGACTCCGATCGCATTTTCTGGTTTCGGCTGTTGATCCATCGGGACGATTGATTGATGCAACTCGCGTCGCGAAGTTCGAGTCCCTGAATTCCAAAGTAGCTGTTGTCGAGCGAGGGGCCATTGTTGCTGTGGCCCCCGGAGTTGCCAAAGTGCTGGCCACTGTCGACGGCAAGATGGCCACGCTTCACGTCATCGTCGGGAAGAATCAGGTTCCACCGATTTCGCTGCGAAACGAAGTGATCCCGGTTTTGTCGCGACAAGGTTGCAGCTCAGGAGCATGTCACGGTTCTCCCAAAGGCAAAGGTGGATTCCGGCTTTCGCTCCGCGGCTTCGATTTGTCGGTTGACGAAACGACTTTACGTGGTGAGTTCTTTGCTCGCCGAGTCAGTGTGCTCGATCCAGACTCCAGCCTGCTGTTACGAAAGCCGCTGATGCACGTTCCGCATGCGGGTGGACAGCGACTTCACTCAGATTCCGTCAGCCACCACGTACTTCGAAACTGGATCGTCCAGGGACGACAGACTGATTCAGCAGTCGCTCCGCGGTGCGTCAGTCTGCAGATTTATCCACCATCTGGCCGACAGCTCACACGGCAGGCTCCTAATCAGCAGTTCGTGGCCATCGCAGAGTTTTCAGATGGCTTAGCGAAGGACGTCACAGACCTGGCAGTTTTCACGGTTTCTGATGAAGCGGTCGCTACTGTTTCGGCCGACGGACGTGTGACACGGGCCGACGAAAAAGCTCGCGGACAGGCGGCCATCACCGTGCGGTATCTCGAACAAATGGAAACGAGTTTTCTGACTGCAGTGCCGGAAACGGAAGGTTTCAACTGGCCAGCGCTGCACGAATCCAACTACGTCGACAACCTCGTCCACGCTCGACTGAAACAACTTGAGTACATTCCAGCCGAGCAGACTTTGGACAGTGAGTTTCTTCGTCGAGTTTACCTCGACGTGACCGGGCTGCTGCCTTCCGTCGAGACAACCAGGAAATTTCTCGCCGACAGATCAGTCGACAAACGAGCAACACTGATTGACGAGCTGCTGGCGTCATCCGAGCACGCCAAATTCCAGACGCTTCAGTGGGGCGACACATTGAGAATCCGCAACGCCAGTGTCTCATCGCCCGGCGTTTTCAAGTTCCATCGATGGCTTATTCGATCGTTCGAGCAGAACAAACCGTACGACCAGTTTGCTCGGGAGCTGCTCACTGCCAGCGGCAGCTCGTTCGAGAATCCGGCAGCCAACTATTTTCGAACAGCCAGCAGCACGAACGACTGCACGGAATC
>CALGTK010000217.1 GCA_937904325.1 uncultured Planctomyces sp. | reverse complement strand
GCTGGTCAGCGAATACCGCCGCAAGCTGGCGACAGCTCTTTATTAGCGGAGAGTCGAGGACGAAAGTCACCAGATACAGGAAATTTCCGTCCCGTTCTTTGAGTATTCAGGCTCTTTTTCTGTTCAAAAATTATCATACGAAGATGAGTCCTCAACTAATCACTGATCACACTGACTGGTCCTGAATCAATAAGGCAATGCAAGAAATGGCTGTTTTCTTTCGTAGTCAAATTCTGCTCCTGTTTGTCGTCCTGCTCGTCGTACCGGCATCGACGTTTGCACAAAGAAACCTGACCGATATTCCTGATCCGGACCCGGAAATTGAACGGAAATCCTTCATTGTCGCAGACGGGTGGGAAGTGAATCTGTACGCGGCTGATCCTCAGATCGCCAAGCCGATTCAGATGAACTTTGATCCTCAAGGCCGGCTGTGGATCGCCAGTTCAGAAATCTACCCGCACATCAAACCGGGTGAGAAAGCCAACGACCGGATCATTGTTGTTGAAGACAAAGACGGTGATGGAACGGCTGACAGTACTCAGGTCTTCGCCGACGGACTGTTGATTCCAACTGGCGTGCTGCCTGGCGACGGTGGCGTTTACGCGGCAAACAGCACGGAGTTGCTGCATTTCTCAGACACGGATGGTGACGGAAAGGCTGATCGGGAACGCGTTGTTCTTTCCGGATTTGGGACCGAGGACACGCATCACATCCTGCACACCCTTCGTTGGGGACCGGACGGGATGCTCTACATGAACCAGTCAATTTACATTCATTCGCACATCGAAACGCCGTACGGCGTCCGTCGTCTCAACGCTGGCGGGATCTGGCAGTTTCGGCCAGAGACAATGCATCTCGAAGTGTTCGCTCGAGGCTGGGTCAACACGTGGGGGCATCAGTTTGACCGATCTGGACAATCGTTCGTGACAGACGGAGCGGGCGGTGAGGGGATCAACTACGCCATTCCAGGAGCGGCCTATCCGACGGCCCAGGGAATTCCAAAGATCTTTCATGGTCTGAATCCAGGCAGCCCAAAGTACTGCGGGCTGGCGATTGTCAGCGGGAACCAGGTGCCGAAAGACTGGCGAGGCAACTTGATTACCAACGACTTTCGAGGGCACA
The DNA here is from genome assembly GCA_937904325.1 of uncultured Planctomyces sp. Classification (GTDB taxonomy): domain Bacteria; phylum Planctomycetota; class Planctomycetia; order Planctomycetales; family Planctomycetaceae; genus JABMPE01. The sequence goes on along the minus strand of CALGTK010000217.1, from coordinate 8,069 downwards.
GAGTCTGCCGATTCAAACTCAGCGATGACGGAGCTGGCTACGCGTCGCGTGAACTTGGCGAGTTGATCAAAACTCCTCACGTCGCCTTCCGCCCGATCGACGTTGCGATGGGTCCAGACGGAGCGATCTACATCGCCGACTGGTACAACCCGATCATTCAGCATGGTGAAGTCGACTTCCGTGACCCTCGACGTGACCACACGCACGGTCGCATCTGGCGGGTTTCTTTCAAAGGGGCAAAGGCAGCAAAGCGTCCGAACCTTGTCGACGCGTCGGTTCCTGAATTGCTCGAACAGTTGAAGTCACCTGCAGGCTGGACCCGTGAACAGACTCGTCGTGTTCTAAAGGAACGCGGGAGAGCAGCCGTACTTGCTCCTTTAAAAGTCTGGACGAAATCCGTCACTGACGATCAGCACAAACTGGAAGCCCTCTGGCTGTATCAGGCACTGAGGATTCCGAACGAATCGCTGCTCCGAACTCTGATCCTTCATTCGAAAACGGCGGAAGTTCGAGCAGCGGCTGTACGCGTTGCTCAGCACTGGCGAAACGAGCTGCCTGTCGAAGAAGTTCTCAGCCTTGTGGGACGCTGTGTTCACGACAAGCATCCCCGAGTCCGTCTGGAAGCCGTCCGGGTTCTTGGCAACATTGGCACGGTCGAGGCGATCACTCGGGCCATGGAAGCTGTCGATCGGCCGACGGACCGATTCCTTGACTACGCTTTATGGCTGACTGCCTGGGAAACACGGAATACCTGGCTGCCGCTTGTGGAGTCGGGAAAACTGACTTTTAACAGTCCGGCACAACTTACTTTTGCATTGATGGCCGCCAACGCCGCTTCAGCCGTCCCGCAGCTCATCACGTTGCTCGGTTCAGACGATCTGTCGGGCCAACGCTGGAACGAAGCGGTCAATCTTGTCGTCGCTCAAGGCAATCCTCAGCAATTCGGCACACTGCTCGCCATCGCGGCCAACGAGTCGGATGATGCACAACGTCATGCATTGCTGCGAGCCCTCGTCGTCACTTCGCGACAGCGCAGGTTTGAACCTGCTGGTGATCTGACGTCCCTGGACAAGCTGTTAAACGAAGATCAGCCGAACTCTATCCGTGCCCTGGCCATTGAAGCGATTGGGGTCTGGAAAGTTCAGAAGCACACTATCCGGCTTCCTGAATTAGCAAGTGACACTAAGACGCCTTTGCCAGTTAGAACAGCAGCGATAAGCAGCCTGGCGACGCTGGGCCACCCAGCTTCCACCCAGCTCCTGACCGATTTCGTTCACTCAAAATCGGAATTGTACGAAGTGCGTGAAGCAGCTGTGCTTGGAATTGCTGCTCGCAGCCCGAACGCCGGTGCCGTTCTTGCAATTGATCTCTTATCGGCAAGCAGCGGCTCCAACCCAACACGGCTGATCCAGACACTTATCCAAAACAAACTGGGACCAGGTGCGCTCGTAGCAGCACTTAAAGGACGAACGTTGCCGCAGGATGCGGCAAAAATTGCTGTCCGGGCGATCGACAGTTCCGGCCGAAAACTCGATGCACTGAAGTCAGCCATCTCCGCCGCCGGATCAATCACGGCGGGCGCAAAGAAACTTTCAGCTGAGGAGATGGCCGCCTTCGTCGCCGACGTTCGTATCAATGGAGATAGAACCCGCGGCGAAGCGGTGTATCGCCGAGCCAGTCTGTCCTGCATGAAGTGTCACGCGATTGGCGGAGCGGGAGGTAAAGTGGGACCAGACATGGGCAGCATCGGGGGGAGTGCTCAGATCGACTATCTGGTACAATCGCTGCTTGATCCAAACGCCAAAGTCAAGGAAGGCTATCACACGGTGATCGTCGTTACGGACGACGGAAAAACTTTCTCAGGTATCAAAGTTCGGCAGACGGACTCCCAACTAATCCTTCGAAATGCCGAAGGATTAGAAACGGCCGTTGCTCTGAATACGATTGACGAACAAGTCAACGGTACGTCGCTGATGCCAGCCGGACTGTCCGACAAACTGACACATCAGGAGCTGGTCGACGTCGTACGTTTTCTTTCCGAGCTTGGAAAGGTAGGCGGTCTGCAGGTCAGCCGTGACCGGATCGTTCGTAACTGGCAGGTTCTGCTTCCTTCGAACGACGTCACCTACAAACTGCGACGAACCCGTCTGGCATCGGTTACGGAAGACGATCCAGCCTTTGTCTGGCAGTCAGCCTACAGCCGTGTAAGCGGCGAGTTGCCTCTGAACGATCTTCCGAAAGTCATGTACCGAGGTCCGTTCCAGAAAGCTCCATCGGCACTGAACTTCCTGCGATTTTCGCTCGATGTCGGCACGGCCGGTGCAGTGGAAATTACCCTGAACTCAATCGATGGAGTGACCATCTGGCTCGACGGTATTCAGATTGAAAGTGCCGCTGCGACAAAGTTGAATCTCAAGGTCGGTCGACACCGAATTACGATGATGGTCTCACAAGTCGAAAGAACCGAGCCTGTCCAGATTCAGGTCAATGATGTGCCTGGATCAAGAGCTCAGGTTCAGCTTCTGGCTGAGTGAGGATGTACAGGACAACAGGCCGCCGTCTTTAGAATGTAAGGATCGCATGGCCAATCCGGCACTCAAATCTGGCGATGGACGCGGTCAACGCGTACGATGACGCCATCACGATCTAAGATTTGGCCAGAGCCGCACGTTGTGTGGTTGGCTGTCGATTTCTGGTTGAGGTTTACTTCGATGAGCGAAATGGTTGTTAGATGCCCTAAGTGTGCAAAGGGCTTAAAGCTTCGGGATCGGAGCAAAATCGGCAAGAAGGCTCGCTGTCCGAAATGCAGTCACGTTTTCGTACTGACCGCTCCACCTGAACCTGTGCAGGACGAGGACGAAGTCGAACTGAAACTCGCGTCCGAGGCGGCTTCTCAACCAGCCCCCCAGTCGGACGCTCCCGCCGTCGGTGTTGCAGCTCGCTGGGTTCCCGATAATTCGTCTCCGCTGGAACAGGCAGCTCCTCAGCCCGCTGTTCCTCAACAAGTCGTCCCGCAGCAGCAGGTCCCGCAGCAGCAGGTCCCGCAGCAGCAGGTCCCGCAGCAGACAGTTCCTCACTCGGCAGCGCCCGCTCCGATGTTCGAAAATCCAGTTACTGGCCCCGTTGTCGTCGCACCGGAAGACGCCGGTGGAGTAGCACACCTGAAGGCACTCAAGAAGAAAAATGCAAAACGAAGAAACACGGCCATCATTGCAGGGGTTTTGACTGCTGCCGCCGTCGGCGGAGCGTTGTACTTTGCACAGGATCACCTCGAAGCCGCAAAATTGGCCGAGGAAGAGGCCGCCAAACCAAAAGTCGATGAAGACCTGAAGGTTAAAAAAGATCGCCTGCGTCAGAATTCGGAGATCGCAAAAGCGTCCAGCCCGACCACAGGTGGACCGATCCCGATGAACTGCATGCCACTTGGCGCGCGAATCATCGTTAGTCTCCGACCAGCAGAATTGTGGAAAGCCGGCAGTAAAGGTGAAGAAGTCCGCTTCTGTCTTGGGCCATTCGGCGAATGGGCGACCGCCAGACTGACAGAACTTTGTCAGTTTGAGCCGGCTCAGATCGAACACGCATTGGTGGGAATTATTCCCGGTGAAGTCGGCGAACCTCCGCAGGTGGCCGCCGTTGTGCGGCTTGTCGAAGCGGCAAAGAAATCACAGCTGCTGGTTAAGTTTGGCGGCGAACGGAATCAGGATCACGGTTATCCAATGTACGTTCGAGACGACCTTAGCTTTCTGATCGGACCCGATCTGAAAATGATCGCTGTCGCTCCCAGCGGAGTCGCCGCCGAAGAAATGGCCTCAGCGGTGCAATATCCCAATCCGCAGTCAGACGGCATCGATGCACTGTTGCCGTCAACCGACGCTGAACGCCACTTAACCGTGATATTTGAACCTCGCAGCGTCGTCCGTCACCGTGATACGATCTTCCCGGAACCCGTGTGGCAATTGATTAATCGCAGCATGGAGTTTTTCAACGACGAAGAAGTCGAAACGGTCGCCTGGAGCATGCATTTCGGGGACAAAAAGTTTCACTCCGAGCTGTTGATGCGAAACCAGACAATCGTGATGGAACATTTGCTGCAGGGCCTGGTTCGGGACAGGTTGAAATCGCTTCCGAAACAATTGCTGGGCATGGTTGAACGAATGAATCCTGGTGTGATTGGACCGAGAAAAATTATCGGCCGTTTCCCGGCGATGACTCAGGTTTTCGCGATGTCTACCACTCCTGGGACGGGTACGCGCTATGCTCAGTTGACTACCGAGCTACCTGAACGCGCGGCTCCGAATCTTGCACTCGGTGGCCTGCTTGCCTGGGACGAGTCCACGCGTACTGACTTCAATACGGCCGTCAAACAGATCAAACCAGAAGACACCGGTCCGAAGCTTCCTGACCTGATTGCAGATCGGCTTAAGAAGGTGATCGATGTTGAATTTGCGCGGACTCCACTACAGGACGCGTTTTCTTATATTGCGGACGAATGCCGATGTGACCATTACATTGATGGTGACGCGCTGAAATTAAGTGCGTACACAAAAAATATGACGCAGGATTACGTGGCGAAATGCAGCGGTTTAGATGCGATTAAGTACCTCGTCACGCGGCCGATCAATGGGCAACCCAATGCGTTGTGCATCGTCATTCAGGAAGACAAAAAGCGATTCCTGCTCACCACGAAGCCAGTCGCCAAAGAAACTGGACTTGCCATCTACCCGTTCGAGTAAGGTCGTAAGATGTCAGACTGGAATTCTCAGCCTGGGACACCAATTGTATGCCCGTCCTGCAAGACTCGCTTGCGACTTTCGATGGGTGCTGAAAATCCGTTACTTGAGTTTGCTTGTCCGGAGTGTGAAATCTCACTTGTGGCCATTTGGACCGTGACGACAGGCGTCGATGTTTCTGCTACTGAAGATCAAGTCTCGGGGGCGACGCCCGCTCACGATGCTGCGATACGACTCACACGCAAGCTGACTGCGAAGCACCGAACCATCGCGGCCGTGATCACCGCCTCGCTCGGCCTGATTCTGGCGATCAGTCTAACTTCGACAGGAAGTACTCCATCCTCGAATTTGGTACTGGAAGGGACAGAGGTCCCAGGTATCGCCGCCGAGCAGTCACACGAAGCTCCAGACAAGTCAGACGCTGATGTCGCGAGGACGATGGAGCTGGCAAGGGAACCACAGCTGATTGTTGACACGGCTGCGCACATTACTGAGCAAACAGACAACGACCGTTCCGACTCTGCTGAACAGCCAGGCGAAGTCTCATCCTCACCGCCAGATGCGTTGGTCGCGAAGGCAGCTCACAATTCTGTCAAACTGGTCTCTGCTGACGGTGACACCTCAGAAGCCGATCCCGAAGCTTCCGCAGTGGCACAGATCGCGGCCCAGGTGAAGAATGAGTCTTCGGCCGGCCGGGTTCTGGACACGCTCGATCTGCAGTCTCAACAACCGACGCCTGAACAGAAGAGTGTTCGAGAACGGCTTGGATTTTCTATCAAAAGTTTTCGGCAAACCAAGCCCGTTCCGCTTCATGATTTGATTATGACAGTCGAGCAAATGTGTCGCGTTAATGTCGACGTTACGGCAGCGTCAGAGAAATCGCTTTCCACAGCGATTACGCTTTCATTAGTGGATACGACTCCGGCGGACATTCTCGCAGACGCTGGGCGAAAAACAGGGCTTCGTGTTATCGTTGACGAATCCTCGATTCGAATGATTCCCGAGGGAGACTGAACAGCCGCCCGAATCCGCCCCAGTAAGCAGGACTTCATGCAACCTGACGATAAGATTTGCTACTGCTTCCATGTATCCAAACGGAAGATTTGCAATTTCATTCGCATTAACAAGCCTCGGCGGGCCAGCCAGGTTAGTGAGTGCAACAGTGCGGGCTCGGGCTGTGGCTGGTGCATCCCATTCATCGAAAAACTCTTCGATGAAGCGACGCATGGTCAGGAAGTCGAGGCTTTGTCAGCTGACGAATATGCTCAGGCGCGTGGAAGCTACATTCGAGCTGGCAAGGGCAAACCACCAGCCGGTGCTACGCCCCCGCCGGCATGAATTTACCGAGTTCAATGTTGAGGTTTACGACGGAGAAGTCACTGTGATTTACAGCAATGTTTTTCTGACAGTCAAAGAAGAGGCGGACGTTGATAAGGTTCAGCAATTGCTGATTCAGCAAGGCGCTCTTTCAAAGCAGGAACCGGGCTGCGCGAGGTTCGAGGTTTACCATTCAAAAAACGAGCCAAAGTTCTTCATGTTGATCGAGCGGTGGGAATCGCAGCAACACCTTGACCGACACCGGGAAGCGAAAGCGTATCTCGATATCTATCAACCTCAGGTATTACCTTTGGTTGACCGAGTTCCTCATCCATCGGATCTTGTATTCTGATGGGGAAGTAACACCGAATTCATTTGGGTTCACCACGCTGGTGGGTTTCCTGCACGCTTCTTACGATGCCCACGCGCTCGTCATCGATTGACTTTTTCCACAAGGTAGCGGCTATGACGCCTCGAGAGGTGCTCGCGTTAATCCGCGAACGTGAGATTCAAGCAGTTGATCTGCGGTTTATGGATTTTCCCGGCACGCAGAAGCATTTTACGGTTCCAGCACAAGGTCTCACGGAAGACAGCTTTGACCGTGGCTTCGGCTTCGATGGATCGTCAATGCGGGGCTGGCAGGCGATCAACGAGTCGGACATGCTGGTGGTTCCCGAAGCGGAAACGGCATTTGTCGATCCATTCATGAAGCAGACGCTGGCCCTGACGTGCAACATTCAGGACCCGATCACAAGGCAGGATTACGCCCGCGATCCTCGTAATGTCGCCCGCAAAGCAGAAGCGTACATGAAGTCAACGGCGATCGCCGATGAGGCGTGCTTCGGGCCGGAAGCCGAATTCTTCGTCTTCGACCGCGCGACGTTCGACCAGAACGAGCACGAAGGTTACTACCATCTTGAAAGCGCCGAGGGGCAATGGAACCGCGGTCGGCAGAGGCCGATCGGCCAGGAATCAAACTCCGGTTACAGTATCCGGCAACGCGAGGGTTATCTGTCGACCCCGCCTGCCGACACGCTTCAGGAACTAAGGACTGACGTCATGCTCGCGCTGCAGGAATGCGGCGTCGAAGTCGAAGCGCATCATCATGAAGTCGCTTCTTCAGGTCAGTGCGAAATTGACATCAAGTACGGGCCGCTCGTCCGAACTGCCGATTCCATGCTGCTTTACAAGTACGCTGTGAAGAACGTCGCCGCGAGACACGGCAAAACGGCCACCTTCATGCCGAAGCCCGTCTGGAACGACAACGGTTCCGGTATGCACCTGCATTTTTCCTTGTGGAAGAACAGCGAATCGCTGTTTGCTGGTTCCGGGTATGGTGGGCTCAGCGATACGGCTCGGTTTGCCATTGGCGGAATCCTCAAACATTCCGGTGCGTTGCTGGCATTTTGCTGCCCGACGACCAACAGCTACAAACGATTGATTCCTGGTTTTGAGGCGCCGATCAACCTCACCTATAGCTATCGAAATCGATCGGCTGCTATTCGAATTCCCGTGCATAGTCCGAATCCGGAAGACAAGCGATTCGAATTCCGCTGTCCGGACTCGTCTTCGAATCCTTACCTCGCGATGGCTTCTGTTCTCATGGCTGCCCTTGACGGAGTTCAGAATCGCATCGATCCCGGCCAACCGCTCGATAAGGATATTTACGATCTGGACCCTGACGAGTTGGACGATGTTGCCAGAACATCCGCATCGCTCGAAGAGTCGCTTCAGGCACTGCGGGACGATCACGAGTTTCTGCTCCGAGGCGACGTATTCACGGAAGACGTGATTGATACGTGGATCTGGTACAAAACCGAGCATGAAGTCCGGGCCGTCCGTGAGCGGCCTCATCCCTACGAATTTGCTCTGTACTACGATATCTGATTCAGGCAGAAGTGTGGTCGAGACAAGAGCCCGCTTTCAGTAGAACTCGCCAACCCGCCGTTAGCATTGACGAGGTCTTCCGCGAGGGGTGTGGAGTCACTGTGCGGTCGGGATTCAAGACGCGGCAAGAAGGAA
>CALGTK010000216.1 GCA_937904325.1 uncultured Planctomyces sp. | reverse complement strand
TCCGCCCCATGTCTCCAAGTCGTTTACGCAGATCGCCATCGTCTAGCAGTCGCTCTATCTTCTTTGCAAGATCGGCCGCGTTGCCCGGCTCAAACAGGAGCCCGGTCGCACCGTCGAGAACAGTCGTCTGCAGACCTCCGATCCGACTCGCTACGACAGGACGACCGACCGCCATTGCTTCAACAGCACTGCGTCCCAGCGCTTCTTCTGCCACTGTGGGAAATACCAGCAAGTCTGCGGATCTAATCGCCGCCGGTAACTCATCCTGAGAAAGCCAGCCGACGAATTCGGTGAATTTGTTATAGGCACCCGGCGGGTCGCCCGTCGCGATGATCTGGAAATCCGACCGAAGCTGACTTAGTAGTTCCCCCGCTTCCTGCAGAACATGAAATCCCTTCATGTACTCGCTTACCAAACCCGCAAAGAAGATACGATATGGGTCATTCTGACCACGATCGTCGCTCTTCGGCCAGGGCCACGGAAACCGAGAAGCGTCGAATCCACTTGGCACGACATGGACTGCCTTACTGTATGGGGCGACCATTTCTCGAATAAGTGGGTTAACAACGAGCACGCCCTCGGCATCTTCGAAGCACTTCTTCAAACGATCCACATAGTCAGAACCATCAAACCCCGCCAACTCGCGTTCCATACTGTGCAGCGAACCTGACAGGTTTTGATTCGTGGAAACACATTCCTTGCAGGCTGCCGGCGATCCGAATTGGTGTTTCGGGCAAGAAACTATACCACCTGTTGGACCAGGCAGCATCCGAACGTTGTTCAGAGGGCACAAGCACTCCAAGGCAGCTATTCGAACAAAGTACGGATAAGCCGAAGCAGCTTCCGCCAAAAGTGGCTTGCAGTTCCAACTGTCAGTAATAATGACGTAGTCAGGAGAAAACCCAACCAGCTCGCTCCGGACCGACTGCTGAACGTTATCAGCTGATAGCGTTTCGTCCCTGATGTGAATAGGACAATGCAGGTCACCCGGCAACCCGTCGACGCCACCGACTCCGAGTCTTTCACTCTGAATGTAGAAGTGACGAGTTTCGAACCCGGCGCACTGCAGAAACCGTACGGTCTCTGCAGTATGAACCGTCCCTCCGCCTGTCGATGGCCAATTGAAAAGCAGACTTACGACGGCAATCCGAATCGACGGCTTACAGGAGTCCAGCACCTGCAAATTGTGTCTGGCTGCGACCGACAATAATTCCCTCAATATTTGCGCCGAACTTTCGATATCACCTTCAATCGCATGCGAAACACCCAACCCGTTCTTGATATGCGGCCACAATGACTCCGACGGAGAATTGGCGAGCTCGTCAAATAACAACCGAGCCGTCGCAATATCGGAACCACAAACAACCCGACGGGCAGCTTCATAGTAAGTCGCTGAATCATCCCGCACGATGTCTTACACACCTTTTCTAGTGTTGCGTTACGCAGCAGCGCGTTTTAAGAGAACCGGTGCCCGATCGGCACTCGATGGCACATCATCGTTCTAAGCGGTAACTTCCGCCCAGCAGCCGGTTCCACTCCAAATCTCTCTCGAGCGTTAATTCATCGCTACTGCGTTTGTTGCTGTTCGTAACAACGCTCTTGTTTTTCGTCAGAGCAACACAAATTGCCAAACCTACAGAAGTCGCTGCCACGCAAACTACGAGTATTCGGACACCGACTTTCATCCGGGAATTGGAATCCATCAGTAATCCTGCGACAATGAGGTGACAACAAGTCAATTTCAGGCATTGAGGACGAACAAGTTAGACTCAACTTCCCGAATTCAGGCTACTTTTTCGGAGGGCCTAGTTTGGCCGATTTTCCGTAACCTGACCCATCCTCATTCAATGCAGAAAACCATGGAGTTGACAAAGACTCGGCGATGGTGCCCGGTTCTCCGGGAAAACCTACGTCGCACTTGCAACATGCCGAGTAGTCCCAGAAGTAATACGTGTATGCAAACGACACAGCTCTAAATATAGTTTTCATAGTCCGACGAAACCATTCGTCAGTTCATATGATTCGACAAGCCCATCTGCGACCTCAATGACAATATGGCGTTTCTCTTCTACAAACAGGCTAATCGGTACACTCTTGACCAGAACCAAGGTTCTGCCAGTCTCTGAAGATGTAGAGTCGTCCAGGATGGTGTACCCTAACTCTTCCAGTTCAGACATCGTAGCTTCAATCTGCATCCCTGTGGCCAAGCTCGTCGGTATGTGAGTCTGTGACTCATCTCTACTGTTCTTCACTGCCTGATCCATCCTTCCTGCACAACCAGTGAATATGATACACATGAACGACGCAAGAATGAGCAATTGTGTAGCCATTAATCCTCCGCTCCCAAATCTGCATCGACTCACGACTGGTGGTCTTAAGATACGCATAGCGGGGGAGACTGTACGCCCCGATAACTGATGCGACTGTAGCGACTACCTCTACGCCGACTCGAACGGCCCCTCTACGCTTGCCAGTTGGATACGCTCGTGCCCAGCTGCCCTATTTGGTGGGGATCTCCTTCTTTTTCGGAGCCTCGCTTACACACTTCGGCCGAGGCATGTTTACGCCCGGAGTTATCTTGAAGGGCAGTGGAATGCCGCCCAGTGGGCCTTTTGGTTGTATGCAATTGCGAAGCATCCACGCAACAGTTGAGTTACTGTTAGCCTTGGACGGTCCCTTGTTAAGCGGGTTTATATTAATCACCGGAGTGGGCGAATACGGAATACAACACTCATCGATTCGACGCAATGTCTCCTTGAAGCAACCATCACACAAATCCTTACAGTCCCCTCCCTGTACCGTGATTTCCTTACAATTCTCTTTATCGGGAGGCACCCAGTCCACAAAGCCTTTCTTGTACTCTCCAATGTCAGTTACCAGCTGTCCGTACTTTCCTTTGCCCCAGCATTTACACTTCTTGCCAGAGCCACGTGGAAACTGTGCGTTTTCCCCTCCGCCGGGACCGCCGCGATACGCCTTTCCGTCACACACGATATACAAGTGAGCCGCTCCTGCGGCACCAACGACTCCCTGGATGGGATTCGCACACACTTTCATCTTGCAGGACTTGCCGGCCCCTCCTCCACCACCAGTCGGTGGACTCGCAGTTCCGCCACCACCGGAAGCCGGTGGTGAATTTGGGAGCTGGAATAATTCACCCGAGGGATCGATGTACGTGTTCGGGTTGTTTCCGGCGTATCGATATTGTGAAGTACCGTTAAATTCGGTACCGCTTGCCTTTGGATCCTGAGACAACCAAGCTCCGATGGCCACATCCAGCCACCGGGCACGAACATAGATTAGCTGGAGTGATTCGTCGGTATAGTATCCTATTTGGCCGCCAAACTGATACGACGTATCAGCTGTCCCAGTACGAGTCACCCGTTCCCCATAGGGGGTATAAGTATAACTCGCCTCAACCGCCCCATCTTCTCCCACGAGAAGTCGAGTTGCTGAAAGCGCATCATAGAGGAAGTAGAGTGTGCTGCCCGAAGTCTGGCTCACGACACTTCCATACTCATTTGGCTCATTTGTATATGTGGTGAATGCTACACCTTCACTATCGAGTGTCGCCTGAAGTTGTTGCCCGCTCCACACAAATTCGACAGGATCATCGCCGCCTTCTCCGTGCGTCCGAAGTCCGTCTCCACTATACGTATACGTTGATCGATTGCCATCGGTATCCACTACGCCAACCAACTGATTTGCGGCAGACCACTGATAAGTAGTTCGACCGACCGAAGGCGTAACGCGTCCGGTCACGTTGCCATCTGCATCGTACGAATATGTTGTAATCCCAATGTTGCTCGTCGCTGTCTGAAGTTGATTTGCCATGTCATACACAAGACTCGTTACCGAAGCATTTTGGCTACATCGAGTCATGTTTCTGCGAGAGTCGTACGTGTAAGTAGTCGAACTCCCCGATCCTTCGGACCGCTGTTCCGAAAGAACCTGACCTAATGCATCATATGTCCAAGTTGCTCGCCCTCCCACACTGTCATTCACTGCTGTGCGATTTCCTGCCGCGTCGCTGGCGTATTCGTAGTTCGAGAGCAGCACGCCGTCACCGTCTCGGTGCGTAATACTAGTGAGCTGTGCAGCCGGATCAAAGAGGTAGGACGTACGCACCCCATTGGGATACGTACGGGTAATTGGCAATGAAATTTCGTCATAGGTTATTGTGGTCGGACCGGTGCCGGCAGCATCGATCACTGACACATTACCGTCGACGTCATAGGAGTATGTTACAGGTCCGGCAACTGGCGAATCGACAGAAATATGGCGCCCAACTTCATCGTAGGTGTATGTCGTTATTCGATCGGCATAGTCGACGACCGACGTTAATTGATTGCCGGAATTCCACCGGTATGAGTATTGCCCATCACCATCGATCATTGCTATACGTCTTCCGATTGAGTCATATTGTGTCGTGACTCGTGTATTGTCGCTTCCTGATCGTAATACTTCTCGACCAGACAGGTCATACTGATAGCTCGTTCTGGCGCCGCTTGGGTCGAGCTTTGCAGACATGTTCCCAGCTGCGTCATAGAGGAAAGACGTTCTGCGTCCAAGTGGGTCACTATACGCAGCGACGCGACCGAAGCTGTCGTATCGCCGAGGCCATTCGTTGCCGCCGGCATCAATTACTGAGCTGATCGCTTGGCCAGAGTTATACGTTACTGTGGTGCGTGACTGATCCGGAAACTCAGCTGAAGTGGCCCGGCCGAGAGCGTCGTAAGTATAACTTGTCACATCGCCGAGCGGATTCTGGGCGGTGACCAGCTGTTGGACGGAATCATATGTATAGGATGCCCGATTACCAAGAGCGTCGATCTGGGCAAGGGTACTTCCAACGGCTGAATAGATCGATGTGGAGCGATACCCAAATGGATTGATAACACCTTGAAGCTGCCACGTGGCATCATATACAAATGTTGTTCGCGCCGAACTTGCCGACAGTTCGGCGATCGAAACGCCTGAGGCATTGTAAATCGTGGTTACTCTGCTTCCGGTGGCATCTATCGTTGCTATTCGGTTTCCGGCAGCGTCGTAGCAGTATGACGTTCGATTGGATAATGGATCAACTCTCGACGAAACACGCCCAGCGGCATCGTAAACGGTTGATTGACGTGCGCCGAGTGCGTTGACAGATGCAATTTCAAATGAATTTGAATCGTATACATGGGTTGTTCTCGCACCTTCTGCATCGATTTCCGCAATGAGCCTGCTGTCAGCGTCATAGAGAGTGGTGGTACGGATCCCAGACACACCTACGTATGCGATTGGGCGTGACATGGAGTCATAGACGGTTGTGGTTCTCTTCCCGCCGCTGAGAATTCGCGTTGTAAGCCGTCCATCACGGTCGTATACGAATGTGGTGCGATCTCCATTCGGCGCAACTTCTACGCTGGGAAAACCGGACTCGGAATATTGAGTAGTTGCGCGGAACGACATAGGGTCAATCTCGACGACATGTCTTCCAGCGGAGTCATAGAGATGGGTCGTTCGGCCTCCCGATGCGTCAACCGTCGCAGAAGGCAAGCCACGACTGTCAAATATGGTGGTCGCACGGTCCCCCAGTGGATTGATATTGCCGATGGGCCATCCAGCCGGGTCGTAGTTAAACGTTGTTCGTTGGCCACCGGCATCTTCAATTGCCGCGATCCTTCCGACTTCATTGTAGATATTTGAAGTGCGATGACTGTTAGCATCTATTTCGGCAATTTGTCTCCCGGCAGAGTCATACAGATAGCTAGTTATCGACATCAGTGGATTGATTCGCGATCGAACATTTCCAGTTGTGGAGTAGACAATCGTAGAGATTTGCCCCATTGGATTGATTGTTGCGACCGTCCGTCCGGCAAGGTCGCGCGTGAACGTTGTCCTCTGCCCGAGAGGGGTTATGACTGCGACCGGCCTGCCGGCATTGTCGATCACTTGTGTTGTAATGGCCCCTACTGGGCTTTCAGTAGCAATGCGATGTCCACGCAGGTCGTAGACGTACGATGTTCGAGAGCCGCTGGCTGAAATCTCTGCGGCAAGTTGGTTTCTTGAGTTATAGACCAGTGTAGTGCGACTACCCATTGGTGAGAGGGTCGCTTCTCTTCGTCCCATGAGGTCGTAGATGTAGCTAGTCCGCTCGCCCAGTGCGTTGGCTGTTGCAGTCAGGCGATTCATCAAGTCTTTGACGTAGGTGGTTCGCTGGCCGAGAGGGTCGATCGTGGCAATCGTCTGTCCTGCGGAATTCTTTGCGTAGGTTGTACGGTTTCCTGCTGGGTCAATATAGGCGATCGTGGACCCGGATGAGTCGTAAATGTAAGACGTTCGGTTGCCGAGTTCGTCGATGTACGCGGCTGGCTCACCGCTGGATTCATATATGTATGATGACCGATACCCTTCGGCGTTGATCATGCCAATTCGATTGCCATTGCCATCCCACACAAGTGTTGTTCGATAACCTCGCTTGTCGATTTTCGCGGCGACGCGGTCCTGGCTGTCGTAAAGGTATGTAGATCGATTTCCAAGAGAGTCAATCGTGGCACGCAGTGGCCGTGCTCCAGTGGCGGACTGATGGTAGATGTAACTTGTTCTGTTTCCTAGAGCGTCAATCACTGCTCGCTTCTGATTGCGATCCCAGAGCGTTGTTGTGCGTTCCCCGAGCGGGTTTACGATTGACAGTACGTTACCTTCGCCATTAAGAATGATGGTCGATTCATTTCCGTCTGGGTCTATTATCGACCGCGATCTGTTGCTGTAGCCATAGGTTGTTCTGGCGCCACCCGGCAAAACGACAGCCGTAAGGCGGTCTGTGGAATCATAAACGTAGCTTGTGCGTTCGTTTTCCGCATTAACCGCAGCCGTCATTCGGTGAAGGAAATCGTACCGATATTCGGCGATACAGAGTTCTGGACACACTGTCTTGACGAGGTCACCGCTGTCATCGACGACGAACGTCGTGATCCGTGATGCAGTATCTGTCACCCGGCGCAGCATACCGCCGGTATCGTAGCTAAATGTCGTAAGACGTCCGGAGAGTGACGACGCAGTGTTCGGGCCACCTCCGCCTTTTGGAGATTCGATCGTCCTGACGTTACCATCGAGGTCGTGGGTTAGCGTCCATCGAAGACTGTTTGGGCTAACGAACTGGTGCAATAAACCGTCTGAGTCGTATCGCAGTTCGTAACCGTTTTTCTGGGTTTCAGTCCAAGTGCCGTCCGTGTTACGGATTAGCCAATTCTGAACACCAGCGGGAGGCTGATACAGCCCCGTGGCCGGATTGCGATTTGTGTAACGCAAGACCTGACCAGGGCCTTTAAGAACGTCCACAGTTGCGTCGTCAAGTTCAAACACTTCCTGAGACCATTGACCGCTCCAGCCGAAGCCAGCCGCAGAAGATGCTGTGGACAGTGAGTTATAGGTCAGCCCGACTGACGGTGAGAGTGACGCGCCGTCAACGGTCTTAACCGACAGCATGATGTTTCCACTGTCGACATTAACTTTAGCCGGCCCTGCTGTACTGAAACTGGTGAGTGTCGGTTTCGTGCAGTCGCATGTTGATTTGCCTGAGCAGCACGTGCCTCCTCCGTTGCCATGTCCATCGTCACCACCATCGTCATCTTCATCACTAGGGCAGGATTGTTCACGAACTCCATCATCGCCACTGCAGAATGTGCAATCGCACCCATCATCCATTTTAACACCAGCAGAACTATCTACCTGAGTTTCATTGCATTCGCATTCACAATCGCCTTGCAAATTGGATTGTGCAGCAGGAGGCCCATCTTCTATGCTGCACCCGCATTCATTTAATTTGCAGCAAATAGTTTGCCCGGTATACGGCTTGCAGGTTCCGTCGGAATTGAGGTTCGATCCGGGCGTACAGCCAGTTCCACCACCACCTGATGAATAATAGGTCACAGGTGCCGGCGGGGGCGGGGTGCTGTCGGCCATTGATGCCATACTCATCAATGGAAATCCAGCACTGCGACTGGCCTCGAACTCGCTTCGCCTCTCCAGGCCACTGAAAGGTACGCTGTAGAGCGGTGAAATGTAGACCTGCTCGGGCCAACGGCAGCCGGCGCACGGATTCGCGGCCACGTTGCGGTCAAAGACCTGCACGTTAGCACCGACGAATTCACCAGACGTTCCGCACGTCCATTCGGGGCCCGGTACTGAGCCCTCCAGTCGAGTTCGTAGCAGTACGCCACCAGCTCCATCACCACGACCAACAACACAGACACGGTACAGTCCGCTCCGCGACCGGAAGGTGTACTCCCAGCGGCATTCGGCCGCGCGACGGTCGATCAGGTCGAGGATATAATCGCCATCGAAATCTGGCGCCTCTTCGTCAGGGGAAGGCTGGACGCCAGAAATCGACACGCGAATCTGCTCAGGAGCGTGATCCACCCAGTCAGAAGGCAGTGAACTGTCCGCGATGAGCCTTGCATGACGTCTCTCTTCGCGTGCAGACTCGTGTCCCGTGAAGTTGCCCGAACCGTCTTCCGATCCAGGACGCATCTCTGGCTTCGAATGATTCTCTGCCCCGGATCCATTTCCTGGGCCGGGGCCTTCCTCTGGAGTCGACGTCTGGCCTCCCGCATCCAATGGGCCGGTTTCGTATGTCTCCGTCCGCTTTGTGCTCGACTCCACAGTCTCTTCTGTGACCGTTTTTTTCTCATAACGCCCCGCTGGCGTTTGGCGGCGTTCTTCTGTTTCCTCGTGCGACCTTCGCTCCTCGTTCGATGACTTAACGTGGCGACGGTATTCGGAAGGCTCAGGCGGAGACTGGTCAGGGTTCATATGACGTCCAGCTGCTAGTACATGTAATTCAAGGCTGCACTGGACAGTTTTTGCCGTTGGCAGCCGTCATGACATTCAGATCAATCGACGTGATACTTGCTCGTGATAATCACAGAGATCAACAAAGCGACATCGGTTCACAGGATGACTGTGCCCACAAAATCACGTGCTGATTCTGGATGTCGCATACTCATGTGCAGAAGTGAGCCACAATTCGTCATGTGTATATCGTTTCACAATGGCTTCGAAGGAGAGTAACGATCATGCGCTCAGTGTCCATACAAAATTCGGCTAATGCCACATTTTCCAGATGGAGGCGATCGACAGCTCATTCCTGTTCCAGAGTTACAGCAACCGGTCGGTGTCCCCACCGAGAACGCCGTCAATTAAACGTCTCATACGCAAAGCAATGCGTGGCA
>CALGTK010000215.1 GCA_937904325.1 uncultured Planctomyces sp. | reverse complement strand
CTAGTGGCCCTGCTGCTACCGGCAGTGCAGCAGGCCCGCGAGGCGGCTCGCCGCAGTCAGTGTAAGAGTCACCTCAAGCAGGTTGGCATCGCACTTCACAGCTACAATGAAACGCACTCCCAGTTTCCACCTTTGATGATCTACAACACAACAAGTAGTACCGGAACGAAATGGTTTACCTGGATGGTGATGATTCTTCCGAACATGGACCAGACGCAACTCTACCAAAGCTTTGATTTGAATGTGAACGCTTTCAGCGGAAATGGCCCCGCCGTAAACCGCGACTACACATCCACAAAAATTCCAGCGTACGAGTGCCCATCCGATGTCCATAGTAACAAAGTTCGCCAAATCAATTTTGGTGGGTCGACGGGAAGAGTTGGATACGCGCACACGGCTTACCTCGGATCTCGTGGTAGCGTCAGATCGCTGCCTGGCAACGGAATGTTCTCTGACAGAAACAAAACCATCACCTTTCGCGACGCGACCGATGGGATGTCGAATACTATCCACGTAGGCGAACGCACGATCGATGCAGCCGGTCAGTACGGCTGGTGGGCTGCGGGCAGTGGAAGCGACGCTCACGGTCTGGGAGATTCCGTCCTCGATTCATCCGAGGGCTTTTATGCAGGCAACTTCGCGGCTAATGCAGATCGTTTCCATTGGTGGAGTATGCATCCTGGCGGAGCTCATTTCCTGATGGCAGACGGAGCCGTACACTTTATGAATTACACCATGGACCACCAGACTCTGCTGAACCTCAGTACTCGAGATGGCGAAGAGGTGATCAATGAATTCTGAATCGACAAGTTACCATGTTCATTCATGCTCACAATCAGTTTCGGGAGCAGGCGGCGTCATGCGATGCTCATTGGCAATTGGAATCCTGATAGCAGTCGCTGGCTGCGGCGGCAGTGAGGAATTGGACCGGGTTGAGGTTCAAGGAATGGTCACGCTCAATGAGGCTCCGATTAAGACCGGCCGTGTCAATTTCATCCCAGAAAAAGGTACGCACGGACCTGCATCAGGCTCCGAAATCCACGATGGTAATTTCGTAATCGAGCGTAATCGGGGCCCGGTTCCGGGTAAATATCTGGTCCGCATTCAAATTGATGATGTGGGGTCATCTAACGACAACAACTCACCAACTGCCGTTACGTCCCGCCCACCAACAAAAGCGGAAGTTCTTGCCGGTAAGGATGTACTGCAACCTGAGGGGGCCCGCCTGAATACGGGAACGGCTGAATCCAAATCAGGACAGAACACGGCTCAGGAGTTTCACGTGAGCGTTACCGCAGAAGGGCCAAACAACTTTGACCTAGCTGTTGGCAGCAAGGACGCTGAAAAAGAATCAACCCCTTAGCATTAGGGAAAAACGGCGACACCGAATGATCAAATTCATCACTTGACGAGATCAGCGGGATTGTATCCCGCCATTCTCACAAACGACTTAAACTGCCCTCTAACGCAGTCTCACGTCTGCTTAAACCCGGTCGGACTCTAAACGCGACTGGTTTTCCGGCATACCTGAATTTACGACGCCAGTCTGTGGCTTATCGGCGTTTAATCGCAGTCTTCGAGTTGCGTTTGCTGCGACAAAAATTCAACACAGAAGTTATCGTTCGTTGAAGAAAACGACGAGGTTCTTTGTCTGGCGAGCGGCGGCGACGATGTCTATTTTTCCGTCAGCATTCAGATCCGCGACTTTGATATCTTCGACGGCGACTTTCTCTGACGAGAGTATATCCTCACGCCATTTCGTGGCGTTTTTATCAAGCGGAGTGAACAGCTTGATGCCGGGCACGCCGGGATCGTTCATCGCCCGCCAGCCAACAACGATCTGATCGGAGCCGACTCCCAGATAATCGGCACACGCCAAGGCGTGACCATCTTTGAGTTTGTCGTCGAGCACTTTGACCGACGGCCAGAGGTCGCCTTTCCTGGCTGGCTCTGAGTAGACCGCGCAGACGGAACCGTGTTTAGGTTCGACGGTAGCGATGAAGCGTTTACCGTTGGGCAGTCTGCCGTCTCGGATTTCTCCGGCGAAGTCTTTTGTCAGTTGCGTGGCTGCCCAGTCGTCTTTCTGTCGGTCGAAGTGCCAGACTCCTTCTTTGCCTGCAACGATCACTTCTTCTTCAGGATCGTCGTCCCAGTTAACTGGATGAAAGTTGTGCGACAAATGGATGAAGTCACAGACGACGTTGAACTTCCACTCGGCTTGCGGATTTGACGGCATGAAGTATTCCAGGAGACGAAGGCCTGCTCCGTCACCGTCAAGGCTGCCTCGCCCTCGCAGAGGTTTTACCAATAGCTGAAATTTGCCGCCTCGGCCCTTCACCCAGTGCATGCGATGAGTACTCGGCTCGTTGTGCAGACGAATCGGCTTCCACATCTGAGTCCGATCTTCTGGTGGCATGAGATAGAAGACGGCTCCGTCTTTGATACTTTCCCGATAGTTCCATTGGCCACCGACCGCAATTTCGCACTTACCATCTCCATCAATATCCCGTGCGGTTATGCAGACGTTGTCTCGAACAGTCAGATCTTTGGCGATGATGTGCTTCGTCCAGTTGGGATTCTCGTACCACTGAAACGTCTTCTTATCAGCAAGAACGATATCCGTCTTTCCATCGCCGTTGACATCAGCCAGCTGGACTCCGTAGCCGATTGAAATCTTGTCGATCTCAACTGCTCGCCATTTACCGGCGGAGATTTCGGGATTCGAATCAGCAAATGCCGAAACCACAAGACTGGCAAACACAAGCAGAGTGAACGGTGCTTTGAACATGTTGAAAAGTGCTCCGACGGAAGACATAAACAGGAAGCAGAAAATCACAGGACATATCGCAGATTCCAACCAATGACAGCCCGCGTCGATCCCCAACTACCGGAAACGATAGCCGTTCAGACCAGCCAGTAAAGTAGTCGTTCAACGATGCAGCAATCAGGGCGCAGTCATGCGACTGATTGCCCGATGCAACGTGCGTCGGTATGTTCGTCTTCCGTGGCGTTTTCTCGTCATTTTCCGATCGCACGAGAATTGTCAAAACACGTCTGCCTTTGCAGTTGATGACCTGATTTTCCAGTAAGTGGCCATTGAAAGTCAGCCGCTGCATGCCAGGAGCCGTTGCCACATACTGACCGTCAGTGTGCTCTCCGTACGCAGACACGCCGAACACGTGCCTCATCGTTGTCGGCATTCATCCCTACCTATTTCGAAGCCAGGAACCGTTGAGAAATGAATCTGCAATTACCCTCTGCTGGTGCACGCCGACTTCCACTCACCCGACTGCTCGTCATGTCTGCTCTGCTGCTGTTCCTGCCGACAATGGTGCAGACAGGTTTGGCCCAAAGCGACGACTCTGCACTCAAAGTTGCTGCCCCAGTCACTGCTCCCGCCGCCGCAAGCACGCTCGATACCGGCGATACCGCGTGGATTCTTGTCGCGACCGCTCTCGTCCTCTTCATGAACATCCCAGGCCTCGCCCTTTTCTATGGTGGGCTTGTCCGAACAAAGAATGTTCTTTCAGTACTCATGCAGTGCCTGGCTCTAACCGCACTGATCTCCATCATCTGGCTCAGCTTTGGATACAGCCTGGCGTTTGACACGACGGGGATGGTTGAAGGAACAGTGAACCTCAACTCGTTCATCGGTGGCATATCGAAATCTTTCCTCGCTGGAGTAACCGGTGACGCGATATGGGGAACGATTCCCGAACCGCTGTTCTTTGCTTTTCAGATGACCTTTGCAATTATCACTCCCGCCCTGATCGTCGGAGCGTTCGCTGAGCGGATGAAGTTTTCGGCGATGCTCTGGTTCTCCGGCATTTGGCTGGTAGTCGTCTACCTGCCGATTTGCCACATGACGTGGGGCGGATCGGGCGGACTGTTTGCTGACTGGGGAGTCTTTGATTTTGCTGGCGGAATCGTTGTCCACATTACTGCCGGCGCTGCCGCTCTGGTTGCCTGTATCGTAATTGGACCTCGAACTGGATTTCCGAAATCCGTCATGGCTCCACATAGTGTGACACTGACCGTTGTTGGAACCGCGATGCTATGGGTCGGCTGGTTTGGTTTTAACGCCGGCAGCGCTCTGAAAGCCAACGGCTCGGCAGCTATGACGCTGGTTGCCACTCACATTTCTGCGGCGGCTGCGACGTTGACGTGGATGGGGATCGAATGGTTTAAAACGGGAAAACCCAGCGTACTCGGTGCAGCAACGGGAGCCATCGCCGGCCTGGCCGCGGTCACTCCGGCTTCGGGATTCATCGGTCCGCTCGGCGGACTGGGAATCGGCATCGCTTCTGGAGTCATTTGCTTCTGGGCAGCGACATCGCTCAAGAACAAATTCGGCTATGACGACTCGCTGGACGTTGTCGGCGTTCACGGAGTCGGCGGCCTGGTCGGCACCTTACTCGCCGCGGTCTTTGCCGCAGAAATGTTCGGTGGAACTCAAGGCAGTGACTACAGCATCGCTGGCCAGTTTAAAGTCCAGGTCGGCGCAGCGTTGATCACAACAATCTATACGCTGATCGCATCGTTCGTCATCCTCAAAGCCGTCGACGCCACGATCGGCCTGCGAGTCAGCGAGCAGCAAGAACTCAGCGGCCTGGACCTCGCGCTGCACAGCGAAGTCGGCTACAATATGAATGACTAGCCACACCCTGAAAAACCGGCTTCGATCGGGCGATTACTGATCGAGGCAAAGGCAAACTCACGACCACAATTCCACCGGCCGTCATCGCTACTTCAGTGATGACGGCCATTTTCCATGAGGGCATGACGCCTATCGATGCGTCAACTGAATCTCAGTCAGCCCAATCCAAGAATTTTCGGAGTGCGTGCTCAAAGCGGGAAACTCATTGTGGCACGCGGCAATCCGTCGCGGCAGTCTTTCCGACGCATTTCGCTGGGAGTGCGAAACGATTTCGAAATCATCCCCGAAGTGACAAATCCGCAACCATGAAGGACTCATGCAACTCAGTGAATCGTGATTTCCCCCCCACCGTGTTACAAAACTACTGAGAAAAATAGATCTGTGAAACAGGGAGACTTCAAATGTTGCTTGTACCACGGCGATGGATGGACTTCGGCGTACTGGTCTTCATGCTGGCAGCGTGTTCTGTGACACTTGCGTACGTCGAGCAACTCTCAGCAGACGACGGACCTCGTCCGGGGTGGACTACGTCAAAAATCACCGGCGCGCCGAAACCGCCGGCTCCCTACAAGATTCGACCGGCATTTTCGAAACTCGTATTCGACAAGCCAACCAGTCTGGAAGAACTGCTCGACGAGAGAATGCTCGTCAGCGAAATTGGTGGGAACATCTACACGTTCGCAAAATATTCAGACACACAACAGAAGGATCCGCTGCTGAAGATCGAAGGCGCCAGGATCTGGCATGCGACCGCGCATCGACAAAACTCGCCGGAGTGGCAGTTGTTTGTCTGCTACTCGAAGAGCGGCACTTCTTACGTCTCTCGATTTCAAGTTACTGGTGAAATCCCGCAAGCCGATCCGCAAAGCGAAGAAGTCATCCTCACCTGGCCGGCCGGTGGTCATAACGGTGGGTGTCTGCAGTTTGGTACAGACGGCATGCTTTACATCTCGACTGGCGACGGTTCGGGACCGAATCCCCCTGACGGACGTACGGCAGCGCAGGATATTTCAAACCTGTTCGGCTGCGTGCTGAGAATCGACATCCGGAACAAAGCTAATGAAAAAAACTACGCTGTACCGCATGACAATCCGTTTGTTGATCACGTCGGAGCACGACCTGAAATCTGGTCCTACGGCCTGCGTAATCCGTGGAAGTTCGGCGTTGACAAAAAAACGGGCGACATCTTCGCGGCGGACAACGGCTGGGAATCCTGGGAGATGGTTCACCGCATCGTCCGAGGCGGAAACTGCGGGTGGCCAATCATGGAAGGTCGAGCCGTCCTCCGCAGTGAAGTCACTCAAGGTCCGACTCCCATTCGACCGCCAGTGAAAGATCACTCGCACACGGAAGCAAACTCCGTTATCGGTGGCCCGATCTATCGTGGCAGCAAGTTGCCCGAACTCGATGGCACATTCATCTACGGTGACTACATCACCGGCACGATCTGGGGTCTCAAGTCGGACGGCAAAGATTCTTACACGCACCAGATTCTCGTCGACACCGATCAGCGAATAACTGCATTCGCCGAAGGTTCGGGTGGTGAACTTTACGTTCTGGACTACGACTACACCGGGCAAATCTACGAACTGATCAGGTCAGGCCTCGACGACAAGTCTGCGGACTTCCCAAAACTGCTCAGCGAAACCGGCTTGTTCACATCGCTGAAAATGATGACACCCGCACCGGGCGTTGTAGAGTACGACGTAGTCGTAGAACGCTGGGTCGATGGAGCAACAACGAAACGCTGGGTCGCGATACCTGATTCAGGATCCATCAGCCTCGGCACGGACAAGACACCTGCCACTTACCCTGAAGGTACAGTCTTTGCAAAACACTTGACGCTGCCGATCAACGGATCGGGCCAAGCTGAATCGCTGGAAATCCCGTTGGAAACGCAGTTGCTTCATTTTGAAAATGGAATGTGGCATCCCTATAGCTACATCTGGAACGACGACAAAACTGACGCGACGCTCGGTGACTCTGCAGGGACAGACCACGAGTTCCGATACTCTCTACCCGGCGGCACTCGTGATGAATTCGAAGAGCGACCCTGGCACGTCAACGCGGAGAATGAATGCCGTATGTGCCATAACGCTGGCTCCGGATTTGTGCTGGGGTTTGTACCAAACCAACTTGATCGAGCGTTACGGGCTTCGAACGAGAACAGCCAGAACCAGCTCGATCTGCTCGCTCGACAAAAATTGATCGCTAAAGTGTGGAGACCGGACAATGCTCGCGGAAAACTGGTCGATCCTCATGACGTTACACAAAGCTTGAACGACCGAGCGAGATCGTATCTGCACGGAAACTGCAGCTCATGCCACCACCCTGGTGGTAACGCCATCGTTTCTTTCTACCTTCGCCGAGAGTTGCCGTTCCAGGAGCTTAAGACCAACAAAGGTACGGGCATTGGAACTTTCGGTCTGCAGAACGCAAAGCTGATCGTGCCCGGCGATCCGTACCGATCGGTGCTGCTTTATCGAATGTCAAAACTCGGCTATGCACGAATGCCCTATATCGGCTCGCGGGTAGTCGACAGCAAAGGCGTCGCATTGATCGAGCAGTGGATCGGCTCAATGCCGCACCAGATGAGCGATCAGGACTCGGCTCCTGTTCAACAGAATTCGCGACAACGCAACCTGCTCATTAAACTTGCAACAACGACCACGCCACCGTCAACAAAGGACCGAAACCATCAAGCTGACGTCGCCACACTGACTGAATCCTCGGCCGGGGCTCTCGCGCTCTCATCGGGAATTCACAATGGTTCAATCCTTCACATCGAAGCAGCACGCATTTACGAATCCACCGGCAGTGACGTGCGAGGACTGTTCGAAACGTTCATTCCGGAAAATTCAAGACGTAAGACACTGGGAAGGAATGTCGATCCTGAGACCGTCATTGCTTTGGAAGGAAACGCTACGAGAGGTCGGCTCATTTTCTACAGTGACGGAGCACGCTGCCGAAACTGCCACGACCTGAACGACGCTGCGAAGTCCACCGGGCCGACGCTTGTCGAGATTCGCAAAAAGTACCCACGTCGTTCCGAAATGCTGACGCACATCCTCAAACCATCACTCAAGGTCGACGAGAAGTTTGCCACGTGGAGCGTCGTCACGAACGATGGCAAACTTCACAACGGCCTGCTCGTCAGTCAGAGTGATTCCGAAGTCGTGTTAAAGACCGCCGAACGTAAAACAGTCTACATCGCGAAGTCTGAAATCGACGTCATCAAGAAGAGTCCGCAATCTTTGATGCCGGAAGCAATCCTCAGCGACCAGACGGCCCAGGAAGCTGCCGATCTGCTGGCGTGGTTCGGAGCTGCGAATTTAAACTGAAAGACTGAATATGACGCGTTTCACCCTGGGTTGTCTCATGCTGTTGATCGGTTCGTCTTCCACCAAACCGGTCATCGGACAGGACGAGGTCCGGAAAACGTTCGCTGAGTTCAGCGGCGAATCTGCACGATATCTGAAACGACTACACGGTAAAAACTCTGAAAATCCAGGTTTCGGGACACTGACGTTTCGGACTGACTACACAGGCGGTTTTAAAGCATGGCAGCGGGACGCGCGTAAGAAACTGGTCGACCTTCTGGGCTTGCCTCAGATTGAACAGTCGGTCGGCGGCCATCGGACTGTGGTACAGATTGGCGAGCGGATCCAGGAGGACGGATACCATCGCCAGCGAGGCAGCATTGAAACGGAGCCCAATGTAACGATCCCGTTCTGGTTGCTGACGCCTGATGGAAAATCTGATTCCCAACGACCGTTCGCAATTTGTGCTCACGGTCACGACAGCGACGGCTGGAACACGTACGCCGGTGTGTATCGCAACGACAATCATCAAAAGAAGACACTGGCCAAAGATGGAAACCCCGGCGTTCAGGCAGTGAAGCAAGGGTTCGTGACCATCGTACCAGCCACGCGAGGGCTGGCTTCTGCCGTGTCAATTCCCGACGTGAAAGGGCGACACGGTAAACTCGCCTGCCGAGCTCAACTCATCCACTGTCTGCTGGCGGGTCGAACGGCTATGGGAGAACGAGTCTGGGACACTCAGCGAATTGTCGACTGGGCGACCACGGAACTGCCAGGGGTCGATCCGAAAAAAGTCGTGCTGCTGGGCAACTCGGGCGGCGGAGTGCTGACAGTCTATGTCGCGGCGCTGGATAAACGGATTAAGGTCGCGGTGCCGAGTTGCTCGTTCACGTCTTTCACCAGTTCAACGGGATTCGTCTTCCACTGTGACTGCTGCCTGGTCCCGCGAGCTCAGACAGAATTGGGAGACATGGCCGATATCGGTGCGATGACGGCGCCGCGTGCGTTGCTCGCCGTGCATGGCCGAAAGGACAGCCTGCACCATTTCCCCGATGTCGAAGCCGCCATGGCACGCGTGAGTTCGATCTACTCAGCGGCCGGTGCGTTGAATCACTTCCAACATAAATGGGGAGCGGAAGGCCACAAGTTCTACCCTGACATTATGTGGCCATTCATTGAAGCCGCTCTGGCGAACTGAAATGTGCCAGGAGCGTCCAGTACAAACGAAACGGAGCCATCCCGTGAAGTTAGCATTGACCGTACTCACTGCTTTGTACTGCCTCGTCAGTAACTCTGAATGTACCGCGGAGTCGACTGTTCGTCCCAATATCGTTTTCATCCTGATCGATGACCTGCGGCACGACACGTTCAGCTTCATGGGGCATCCGTTTGTGGAAACGCCGCACATTGATGCGTTGGCGAAAGGTGGCCTGCAGTTTACCAATGCGTTTGTGACGACCTCGTTGTGTTCGCCGTCCCGGGCTTCTTTCCTCACCGGCCGGTACATGCACAATCACAAAGTCGTCGACAATGCCGATCGCATGCCCGAAGGGACGCTGACGTTTCCTCAGTTGCTACAGAAAGCGGACTATCAGACGGCGTTCATCGGCAAGTGGCACATGGGAGGATCAAGTGCCGCATCACGCCCGGGATTTGACCACTGGGTGAGCTTTGCGGGACAGGGCACCTACGCTCCCGGGAAACACAAGCTCAACGTAAACGACACGCTCGTCCCGCGTCAGAAGTACATGACCGACGAACTGACGGACTATACGGTCGAATGGCTGAATGATCGATCCAGCGACGAGCCGTTTCTGCTGTATCTTTCTCACAAAGGGGTACACGGTCTATACGATCCAGCTGAACGGCATCGCGATCGTTACAAAGGCACACCTTTTCCTCTGCCCGCGACGATGGCCAACACTCCAGCGAACTACGCCGGCAAACCGATGTGGGTACAGGATCAGCGGAACAGTTGGCACGGAGTTGAATATCCTTACTACGGACGCTCAAAGCAGTCGCTCGTGGAAATGTACCGACACTACTGCGAAATGATTCTTTCGATCGATGACAGCGTGGGACGTGTGATGCAGACGTTGAAACAGCGAGGCGTCGATCGCAACACGCTCGTCCTGTTCACCAGCGACGGCGGACACTTCTGGGGCGAGCACGGTCTGATTGACAAGCGTTGCGCCTACGAAGAATCCATCCGTATCCCACTCCTCGCACACTGTCCGTCGCTGATCAAACCGGAAACCAAATGTGACGCGATCATGGCCAACATCGACGTCGCGCCGACGTTGCTCGAACTGGCTGGTGTCGACGTGCCGGCGTCGATCGACGGACAGAGTTTCGCCGGACTGCTTAAAGACCCGGCCTCTAAATATCCGTGGCGACAATCGCTGCTGTATGAATATTACTGGGAGCCTCAATTTCCTCAGACACCCAGCATGTTCTGCCTGCGAGACAACCGATTCAAGCTAATTCAGTATCACGGAATCTGGGACACCGACGAACTCTACGACACCGTCAACGATCCACACGAAACACGCAATCTGATTCGCGAGCCCGAGCACAATCAACGAGTCTCGCAGATGCGGCAGCAATTGCACCAGCGACTGAAAGAGACCGACGGTCTGGCGATTCCTCTCGGCTTCAAACGAACCCACGGATCAAACCGCCGCCGCGCAGATGGTTCAACGCGAGCCGAGTTCCCGACGTACTTTAACGACCACGAGTAGCCACGATTATCTGCAACACGGTTTTCGACAATCGGCTGATGGCAGTCTTCACCAAAGCGATCCTGCACAGTTCGGATCCTCTTTTCTCCTCATCAAACGCTCCAGCAGACGACTGCCCGGAAACCTGCAGTTGCTGGACGAGTGGCTTGCTAACGGTTGTCACCATCGTACCCGGCATCAGCCAGCACGTCTGAATGGCCAGCGATATGAAAACTTCAAGAAAAATTCCAGCGGAAACAATCAAGCAGAGCAGTTGCTCGAAATAAACTATTTCAAATTCCCTTCTGACGAGTTTTTTTGAATCGGCGTCGAAAGGCATTTCAGCTCGTCTTCGCAGAGGTCTACATTTTCATCCGCCAGATGCGCTGAGGCGGCCTGTTCCAGCGAGCCTTCGATAAGTTGACAGGACGCGTCGAATTGCCGAGTGCCCGGCCTGATCTCGTGGACTCGTTGGCGTATAGAACAAGTCGCGGCTGACCTTTCGCTGACTGAAAGCACCTTCTCAATAAGATTCGGCAACATCGTTCTCACCGCAGCCTTTGTCGGCGGTTCCTGCATGGCGTCAAACACGTGCGACTCCGAAGCCTTATCTCGCGAACACACGGCATCCATAATTTCACGCTCACGAGGACTGAGCTTCGCCTGCCCAGCCATCCGATCGGCTCCTGATACGACTCCTGCCAATACTTAATTGCCATTTTTATGGCACTTCTGTGGTCTGGGCAGAAGCAGCCCCCAGTCACGTCAAATCAAAATGCCAACTTTGTGGCGTTCAGTAAGCAATATAATGCCTATCGACACCTTTGCCGCGAGGATATCCTGACTACTCACAGGGCGAATAGCAGTGACCAGACCCCGAACAACAGGCGGGACCTATGCTTAACATTCTTGGCAGCACGCGATCTGACTGCAGCAGCGTTACACGTCGAGGTTGGATTAAGGCTGGCGGTGCCGGTTTATTTGGCGTTTCACTTCCAAAGATGTTGGCGGCTGAAGAATTGCAAGACGCACCGTTCTCTGGCGCCCGGGCAAAGTCGGTTCTGTTCGTCTATCTGTTTGGTGGGCCAAGTCAGCTTGAAACCTTCGATATGAAACCAGACGCCCCGTCGACGGTCCGCGGACCATTCTCACCGATTGACTCGCGCACTCCGGGAATGAGAATCTGCGAACACCTGCCAATGCTTGCTCAGAATTCGGACAAGTATTGCGTCGTCAGAACGTTGAACCATTCGCAAAACGATCACAACGCCTCGCACATCATTCAGACAGGACGCCCGATGCCGCCGGCAGAGCGCGGCCCGGCTCGTGTGAATGCCGCTCCGAACGACTGGCCAGCGATGGGTTCTGTCGTTGAGTACTTCGAACGAAAGGTAGCAGGCAATTCGCTGCGGACGTTGCCTGGCTACGCCTATCTGCCCAATCGACATGGCCAGATCCAACTCGACGGCCGCTACGATCGACTCGGCCAGTACGCGGGATGGCTGGGTAACGAGAATAACGCTTTGGCTACACGTATTCACAAGAAGGCTGGACAAAAGAGTCCGTACTGCAGCAGCGACAACCCTTACTATCGCGACTGCGATGACGACGAACTTTCATTTCAATTTGAAGGGATGAACCCTCCGGACTGCGTCACGATTGACCGGCTCGACCGCAGGCGAAGTCTGTTGGACCAATTCGAAGCCGGCGCAGAACTTCTGGCAAAATCGCAAAGCCTCTCCGGGTACGAAGCGGCTCGAGGCAGTGTCTGGAACATGCTCACGTCCGGAACACTTCGTGACGCACTTGATATCCGTCGAGAACCGACATCCCTGCGGGATCGGTACGGACGCAACCTGTTTGGTCAGTCGCTGATGATGGGGCGACGGATGATTGAAGCCGGCACGCGATTCGTCACCGTCATCTGGGACATGAGCGACGGAGCCGCGTCTGGTTGGGATTCGCATAATGGATTGACCGGAAGTCTGCGTGACTGCCTGTTGCCAGGCCTGGATCGAGGCCTGTCGGCGTTGTTCGAAGATTTGAACGAGCGCGGCATGCTGGACGAAACGCTGGTCGTTGCATGTGGAGAAATGGGTCGCACACCGAAATTCATCAATCGTGGAGCGAACGACGGCCGCGATCATTGGAGCTATTGCTTCCCGGCAATCATGGCCGGTGCCGGAGTTCAAGGCGGCACCATGTACGGTCGCTCCGACAAACACGCGGCCTACCCTCTCGACCATCCGGTCTCATGCCCAGATCTGACCGCGACGATCTTTCAGTCACTCGGCATCGACCCACACGGCTTCATCCCCGATCGACAGGGCCGGCCAGTCGCTCTTACCGACGGAGGCCAACCTCTCGACGCGATCTTCGCGTGACGCCGAGACTGCTGGTTGACACGACGATTCCTGCATCAATCGGCTTAGCAAACTGCCAGGCGAAAATTCACATCCAGGAAGACGTCACTCCTTCGACGATGCACGCTTCAGCTCGATAAGTCGCTCAGGGCCGCCATCATTGATTTCCATCAAAAATCGGGCGATGTCCAGAAACTGCTGACGGTCACCAAGCTGATTCACCAGTCCAGGCGGCATGGCTGACCTGAGACTGGGCACGACCTGGTCGACCTCACCTTTCGGGATCAGGATTTCTTTGCCACCCGCCGGCTCACGGACGACCATCGATTCGCCCTTGTCTTCCGCTTTGAATCCGGTAACAACGAGTCCGCCATCAGTAACGACGACGACCTGCGCGAATCCTTTACGAATTTCCTTCGATGGATGGAGAACGGATTCAATCAGGAAAGGATCGCTGACACCGTCGCGTTTCGCTGCAAGGTCAGGTCCAAGTCGGTGTCCTTTTTCTGGATCATGGCATTTCGCACAGGAAACTGCGGGATTGTAAAAGAGCTGTACACCGCGATTTGCATCACCCTTGTCGCGTGCTTCGATCGCCAGAGATTTCGGATCGACGTCAGCAAGTTGTTCGGCAAGTGACATTACCTTTGGCTCGTTGCCGGTCACTCCTTTGATAGCCAGCTCGTGAATCGACCAGTACTTGTTGGGCGATGTGCCAGTCTGAGTGATCCGGATGTATTTTGCCGGAGCCGAGCTGCTCAGCTCGATCTCGGTGATCGGATGAACGCCGCGTCCTTCCGTGACGGGCTCGCTCCACGATTCACCGTCGAGCGAAGTATGGACCACAAAACCGCGTGGGTAGTCGTCGTTCGAGCCACGCGTATCGAGGGTCAGGGCCAAAACGATAA
>CALGTK010000214.1 GCA_937904325.1 uncultured Planctomyces sp. | reverse complement strand
CGATGAAGTTGTGCCGCTACCTGCCCGGACGGTTTCCCGACTTGATCACCAGGCGACCAGACTGGTTAGCCAGAGTCGCGAAGCATGGCTTCGCGGTTTGATGGATCAAGCGTCGTACGCTGCGTGGTTAGATATCGCGGTAACCATTCAACTAAGAGTTGCAAAGCATCAGAGTGACCATAGCCGCGTTCTCAGCATACTGAGGGGTCAGGTCTCGCTGTGGATCGAAGCCGCAGACCAGCTTGAGGCATTCAATCAGCCCGCGGCGAGAGGCTGGCAAGCCGACGTTGCTCACTCTCGTGTCATGGTTTTACGAGCGAAGCTACAATACAGAGTCGTAGCGGGACGCCCTGTGACAAGCTACGATCGACAGGTTTATCAACAAGTTGCCGCACAGCACTTGAAGACCCGGCTTCAGGATTTTCAAACGGGTACTGGAACTGCCGTGTCCGTCCTTGCCGCCGCGCGGATGGTCGACGAGCAACTCGTCTCGCCGGTGCAGGCCTCGGGAAGTGCGGGCGGCGTTGAGGACGTCTCCGTAGCAACGTTTCAGGTCGCCAGGCCTGTCGCGATTCATGCCGCATTAGCCGAAATTCGCCGCCCCAGTCATCTCGCAACGTACCCTCAAGCCATTGGTACTCGTGATTTCGCCGAAGATCGCGCCGCGGTTCGATGGGCTTCAAGCTTCGCAGCGTATGTTGATACGCGGTCGGAGAATCGGAATCCGGAACGTTTTCTGACACAGCTTGATCAGCAGGCCGCGGCCACTACCGCTCGTCAGTTTGCTCGATACGCAACAGGCACGGCGACACTCGGTGAGATGCTTCGTGAATGGTGGCTGCAGGAGTCAATCGGAGGTCCACTCGTCGAAACCGTGCCGGACTCAGCATTTTCGTCGGCACAATCAAGAAGGCTGCAAGAAATTCATCAGGTCGCGATGTCGTTTCAGGATTTTCGCGGACGCAACGTCGCCGATGTTTCTGCAGCCGAAATGTTGCTCGCTGTCAGGCAGCTAGATCTGATTTCACTGTCCGGTCGTCGGAAGGCCAATGCTCCTTACGCAGATGTCTCGGCCACGTCGACAGCAAGAGTTATTGAGTATGGCGACAACGCGGAAAGTTCAAACTCACAACTCTCAACATCTTCGACAGCGAAGGTGATTGAATATCGCAAGAACGCAGAGACTTCAGAACCAATTGAGCAATAGTGTTCGATGTCTGCCAGAAGGCTTCGTACAAAAGAACAACGAGCACGGTCGAATGAACGACGTCGTGCTCGTTGTTTGGAAATCCGTGATGAGCGTCCGGCGTGGCATCGCGGATCGACTCTGTTTTTTTTGCTCAGGCTGCGTCAGCCAGTTCAGTAGACTGAGATTGCGTCTGCAGGCGGAACTGATCCCACTGATCGGCTGGCATGCTCATTGCAAGTTTCAATGCTCCGGCTGCTCCGGCGAAGACTGAGTCCCCAACCTTGCTAACTTTTCCGCCGCCGTAAGCTTCAAGTGACTGCTCGATTAAACGATCCAGCCCATTCAACTGGCTGCCGCCGCCAGCGAGGATGATGTTTGAAAGCATGGCTCGACGGAATTCCGGATCGAAGCGGCTGATGACTTCTCGCAAACCTTCGATGATTGGCTCGACGAGTGTCAGACAGGCTTCTTTCAGTGGACCCGAAACATCGAATTCAGTCGGCCGAGCTTTAACGTCAAGCATGGCGACGGCCTTTTCGTCAATGTCGTGCACAAATCCGTATTTCTCTTTGATTTCGCGAGCGATGTTTGTAGACAGTTCTGCTTCCGGAAACTGCTCGCCCATCAGACGCATGAACGCTTCGTCAACAAAGTCTCCGCCAAGAGGCACGGTGACCTGGTCTTCGTCGGTCGGGTAGGTCGAGTACAACGGACAGATGTCGATCGTGCCTGCTCCGATGTCGATGACCAGTGCGTCAGTGAGAGCGTTCATTCCGTACGCGACGGTGAACGGCTCAGGTGCGATGACGACGGCGTCGAAGGCATCGCTGGCGACGTCCATGATGAACTTTTTGTTGATGATGCTCGCTCGTGACGGCGCACCGATCACGCCAAAGACTGGTGCCCCTGACTTAGGTCGAGTCAGCTCCACCGCATGCTTGATCAACAGTCGAGCGGCCTCGATGTGCTCGGCCACTTTTTCCTCGGCGACACCTGACTCCGAAGAGTCAAGGTACTTCAGCGCTCCGCGTTCGAACGGTCGGCAGACTTTCAGAGCCAGTCGTTTTTCAACAACGTCCGTGCCGAAGACAACATCGCGGCCCAGGATTGCTCTTGCGACATGATCCTTTGGCCAACCGACGGCACTGAATAGTGAATCTCGAGTTCCGTTTGAACTCACGACGGACGTCTTAAAAGTTCCAAGGTCCATTCCGATGAATACGGGCTGACTATCCATTTCAGTGTGTACTCCAGGTCGAGAAACAGAGACCCCGGTCTCTTAGAAAATTCAGGCCCATGATTTTTAAACATCATGTGGCACTGTGCGGTTTGTGATTAACTGTCCGTTTTGTCGACTTGAAATCAGGCTGCTGCCCGACCCTCGCCGATTTCGTTGTGCAGTGAAACATTGTTTTCGATGAACTGCTGCATGATCGCTGACTCGCGCTGGCGAGCACGTTGCTCACTCAGAGAAAGGATTCCTTCGAAGTCAGGGTCAATTTGTAATTCATCGGTTGCTGGTGCCGCTGCCGCAGCTGCTACAGGAGCCGCAGTGCCCGTTTGAATGGTTAGCGGGCTGTTATTGACCAGTTCAATTCGGAAGCCAAGCCCCTTTTCGCTGATCAATTTCTTGCCTGCAATGAGAATTGTCAGGAGCAGCAACAACGATCCGAAAAACAGGACTGCGAAGATCGTTGTTAAGGTCGCTAGTACATCGAAGGTGAGAGCGCCAATTGGCGATGCTGCCGGAGCAGCAGCTCTTTGGTCAGTGATGATAAGCGGTCGCGGCTCGACCTGATTGATTTGTGACGGGGCTGCAAACTCGGCCGTTGACTCCGACACCTGTCGGTGAGTGTCGATAGTCAGACGTCGAGGTTCTGTGTCGGCCGCAGATTCTATTGTCGGCTGTGACTGGTAAGGCTGTAGAGCGGGGGAGTCATGCTCCGCTATCGCAGACGCGGCTACCATTTCGATGGTGTCGGATTCTGAGCC
This sequence comes from uncultured Planctomyces sp., assembly GCA_937904325.1. Classification (GTDB taxonomy): domain Bacteria; phylum Planctomycetota; class Planctomycetia; order Planctomycetales; family Planctomycetaceae; genus JABMPE01. Next base: position 2,418 of record CALGTK010000214.1, on the reverse strand, counting down.
ATGTTGCTCATATTTGACGGCTGGCTGGCTTTTGGATGATGAAGCTGAGACGACATCGCCCTCGGCTGTCGGAGCTGGATTCCAGACGCCGATGCCTGTTTGTCGATCGGGGAGTGAGTTGACAACGCTGCCCTGGCCAATTGATTTTTCTGTCAATCTTGCATCGCCAACATTTGAAAATGTTTGATTCGTTTTGTTTGCCGAGTTGATTCTGGCGATGGCCTCACGGCGAGCAGCAGCAACAAACGTCGGGTCGGCGACCAGTGCTTCGAGTTTTGAGAGCAGTTGCTCAGGAGACTGCTCGTCAGGTTCCCATTTCACCGGGTAGGAATACGCCAGTCGAGCTGAAGTCAAAGCTCGGCGCAAATCACCGCTGAGAAGGTAGTCGTGAGCTTCCTTCAGTATTTTCTTTGCCTGTGCCTTAGTGTCAGATGATCCGTTTCCGGGCTTCTGTTGTGGCCACTCCAGAACGAGACCACCGTTGCTTCGTTCAGTTCGAACGGGCTCTTGAGATCGACGGGATGGCTCGGAGTCGTGATCGGCTGATTCGTTTGGACCAGCCTGCTCCTGCAATGCAGCGTTTTGAGCTGGAGGTATCAGATCGTTCGACGACTGAACTTTGGAGCGACCAAAATCCATGATTAACGGCTTGACGTCAGCAACGATATTCCGCGGGGACTGCCAGATGATCAGCGTCGACGTTCCGGCAACCAGAGCAGCTAACACTGCCACTGGCAAGGGCGCGGTGCCGAGCTTTCGTCTGAACAGGCTGGTCTTTTGGCCGGGCATGTGATGACTCGACTACTAAAGGTCGTTAGTGAAAAAGCGGCCTCGAATGACAAAATGTGCCGCGCGGGAGGTGCGACATAAATCATGGTATCGACTTTTTCGATTAAACCAGTTGAATCAGATATTCTAGTTTTATTGAAAATACAGGGCATGTCTGTTAGATCGATTGCGAGATATTGTTTGCGTTAAGGATGACTCAGAAGAGTCAGGATGTGATAGCACATCGTGTTTGGAGTGTATTTGGTGTTGATGCAGCCCTCGCTGAACAGCCGGAAAATAGTGGATCGAAATTTACAAACGAGCAATTGGGTGGGTATCTGGTCCGGACGTGACGGTTTTTTCAGTCATTCATACTTTGCAACTTGCGCCGTCCGCACGGGTTGTTTCGCACCGATCGACTGAAACAGTGACGCACGTCGAGCCAGTCCTCACGCCTGCCGGGGTTGATGACGATTTACCCAGAAGCGTGGTCGATGCGAGGGCAGCATCAGTTTCCGACGCTTGAATATCGTCCTGAAACCGGGACCTGGCAGCCCCAGGAGAAACCAAATCATGATCAGATCAATCGCCTGTTGCATTGCGGCCTTATCAGTGACGGTCGGAACATTGTCCGCTGAACTCTATAATCCTGCCGCCCCATGCGCCAGTTCGTGCGGTTGCAACGCCGGAGGGCCGCGGGCATCTTACGGTGCGTGTCAGACATGTCCCACGGGCACGTGTCCGTCAAGTTTCTGTCAGAATAGTCCGATTCCCGGTGGGCTTTCGATTGGCGGCACGTGCCCCACGTGCCCGTCGTCATACTCTCATATGGGGAACTGCCCACACTCGGGAACGTGCCCGCAGTCTGGTTCATGTCCATCGTGTCAGTCGTCGTGCTCATTGGGATGGTGCATGAAAACAGGGCTCTGCTGCCTGGACAACCCCTGTCAGATGCCACCTCACTACGCATACGCACCGGCCAATCACGGGAACTACTACTTCGCCCCATACAACTACACGATTCTGCTGAAGCAGAAAGCGTACGCTCAGATGCAGAATCAGGACCCACGATATCCCTACGTCGCCAACACCTTTGCAGCATCGTATGCGACAGTGGTTGGGGATCAGGAGAAAGACAACTTCGAAGAGGATGTCGTTCGTCCGACCAAAGGTCTACCTGACCTTGAAGCGATCCTCGGCAACAGGTAATTCTCGCCGGAAGCCCGCCCAGATCGACTTCAAAGCCGGTTGTCTGTCGGGGTGTACTGAAAACTAAAAGCCCGCAGGCGTCGCTCAGACACCCGCGGGCTATTTTTGTTTGCGAAGTCGAGGACAGATTTAGAGTACTATAAAAATCAAATGATGCAGTCCTGTCGGAGAGCCAGCTAAGTAACAAGCGTGTCTTGAACGCACAAAGGCCGGCAGAGAAATGATGAACATCGCCTAATCGACTAATTGCAGATGCAACTCACTACTCCCCTCAGGAGGTACGGTGATCAGCAGGCCGGATTCGTCGGCGTTCATGTATTTCTGTGGTACGTCGTAAATGATTTCTGGTTCCTTTGTCTGAGTTGAATCGAAGACTTCAATTTCTGACAGACCATCGGAGCCATCATCTTCACCAGATCCGATTTCCTCGGTTACCGGCGG
>CALGTK010000213.1 GCA_937904325.1 uncultured Planctomyces sp. | reverse complement strand
CACGCAACTCGTCCAGTTCGGCATCCGCCTGCTTACGGTCATTATGAAAGTCGCGACCTCGTGTCGACAATTTGTCCAGGCGGACTGGCTCGTCCGAAGACAAACGATGTCGAAGGGCATGCTCTGAAGAATCTACAATGTCCGACATCCCAATCCTCTGAGTTGAATATACGATCCAGATTTGAACACAGTCTATTCGAGACTCAACTGAGCCGACAGCAGTCGAACAGCTCAGACCTGTCACTTCAGACCGTTTTTCCGACGGTCATACAGCACACCTGGTCAGGTGCCTCTCTGACCAGAACTGCGGGCCTGTCCGGCTGTTCATTCTGCCCCGGCACTGCAATCCCGTGCGAATTCCTGAATCGCATCAGAAACTGTTGATATACAGGCGTAGATTACCCTAACGTGCTGTCTTCCGGGCTTTACCGCAGTACCGCTGTCGGCGTCCGCAATTCTGAATACAGATGTCACAGGAACTCCGGATGTCCGGCTCGTACTCAGACCTGCAGCGCAGACGTACACTGCTTCAGGCGGGAGTCCTGTCAACATTCGGGCTGACACTGCCCGATCTGCTGCAATGTCGCCAGGCAGCTTCGGCAGCACCGGGCGGCGGTCGAGCCACATCCTGTATCCTGCTGTACATGACCGGAGGACCGGCTCAGCAGGAAACGTTCGATGTGAAAACGTCAGCCAACGACGGCTATCGCGGTGAGTTTTCCTCAATCCCGACAACAGTGCCGGGCCTCGACGTGTGTGAGCATCTGCCGTTACTGGCAGCCAATGCGCACAGGTACTCCGTTATCCGGTCCACATTTCACAACAGCGGGACTCACGGAGTCGGCGTCCATTACAACCTGACCGGTCTGCCGCATGCCAAACGCCAGCGTGGTGAGCCGCAGATGGATCGTCGTGATCCCCCCTGTGTAGGTGGCGTCATCCGCCAGCTTAGAGGTGATCGGAACGGGCTGCCGGCAGCCATTCACCTGCCGGTACGGATCGGGGATCAGAACAATTTTCAGTGGGGCGGTCAGCACGCCGGATACCTTGGTCCGCAATACGACCCGCTGCTGCTGATCGACGAAAACTGGACGCCGGGCAGCCTGCCACCAGGCTTCCGTCCCCCGCAGGAAATCGACTCAGAACGTCAGTCTGTGCGGACCAGACTGTTGAACACCGTCCAGCAGCAGCGCCGGGTCAAGTCTCCTGCTGAAGACCGTTACGACCGCTTTCAACAGCTGGCGATGGACATTTTAAGTGCCGGTTCCGCCTGGCGCGCCTTCGACCTCGAAGAAGAGAAACCTGAAACGATCGAGCGCTACGGCGACAACAAATTCGGACGCAGCTGTCTGGTAGCCCGGCGACTGGTTGAAGCCGGGGTTGGACTGGTCACAGTGCCGTGGATGTTCCTGCATTCCACAAAGAACTTCGATACCCACAAAGACCATTTCAAGCTGATGAAGACGCTGCTGCTGCCGCCGCTGGATCGAGCTTTTTCCGCATTACTGGAAGATCTCGCAGAACGCGGGATACTGGACGAAACACTGGTTGCCTGGACGGGTGAATTTGGACGAACGCCCAAAATCAACAAAGGTTCGGGCCGCGATCACTGGGGTCAGGTCTACAGCACAGTCCTTGCCGGAGGCGGCATCCAGGGAGGACGCGTCCACGGAGCGAGCGACAATATCGGTGGTCACCCAATCGCTGATCCGGTTCACACCCGCGACTTTGTCGCGACCATGTACCACGCCCTGGGCTATGGCCCGGATACGCGCGTCGTGGACCCGACTGGCCGTCCACACTTCGTTGTCACAGGTCAGCCGGTTCACGAGCTGTTCTGAGCCGGGGAGCTAACGTCTGTCGGGAACACTGACTGGACATGCTCTGCGGGGGCATCCGGACAAATCCGTGTCCGAGGTCCTGCAGGCAGTGCAACCGCCGGATGCTGTCTATCCGCGTTCCCGTTGCCAGAAACAATATCTACGAAATTGACGTCGGCGCACTGGGCTCCACAGACGGAACCGAACTGCAGAACAACTTCGCATTTTACACACTGAATGAGCTTGCGCAATGAGTGACCGATCTGACATCTCTGTAGCAAAAGTCTTGGCGAGTTTCGCTACGGTCTTCCTGTTTTCAGTCCACACGAATTACGCGGGCGAATTCGACATCGTGGTGAAAGACTGCGCCATCGAGCAGCGATGCGTCACGGATCAGGACGCACGCAACATCGCCGTCGGCATGTTATTATCATATGAACAGCGAGAATCTGGAATCTGTGGAATTGAGTGAGCGGCTGCACTTAAACTACAGCGGCGTCATTGAGATTCATCCTACTGAGACGTGGGACCAGATTCGCTTGAAGCTGAAGTCATGCAATGAAAAGTTCGTCCGCAAAGAACCGACGATAAACGACCGACTGCTGTACGAACTGCACTGCATGTCGTGCCACACACTTGATGGCAATAAAAAGATCGGTCCAGGCTTCGCCGACCTGCGGACTCGAAAGCGAACAGTCACACGCGACGGGCGTTCCGATATAGTCACCACCGACGAGCAATACGTCCGCGAGTCGATCCTGCAGCCACAGGCCGCGATTGTACGGGGCTACGAGAAACCCAACCGAATGGTCGACATTCGCAAAACCCTGAATAAAAAACAAATCGGCGCACTGATGAAGTTCTTCATAGAACTGAAACCAAAGGAATGACAATCAGCGCACACGGCGGAGCGGCATCTTGCTTCACACGGCCTGCTCAATCTATTTCACACGCAGCTAACATCTGATGGACAACAGGAAATGAACAGAAAAACGACTGCCGTATTCGCTTGCCTGATTCTGATACTTGCAGCTCAATCCGCATCGACGGCGTCTGCCGTTGACAAACCGAACATCCTGTTCATCTTCGCTGATGACTGGGGCTGGGGCGATCTCAGCTGCCACGGGCATCCGTACGTCAAGACGCCAAACATCGATCGGCTCGCAATGGAAGGCACGGACTTCCATCGATTCACAGTTGCCAGCGGCGTCTGTTCACCGAGCCGAACTGCTGTCATGACCGGGCACTTCCCCGCACGGTACAACATCGACGGCCACTTCGCGTGGGTGCCCAGTAACGCGAAACGCAACATGCCCGACTGGCTTAGTCCGAAGTCACCACTACTGCCACGCTTTCTGAAGCAAGCTGGTTACGCGACGGCCCATTTCGGGAAGTGGCATCTGGCCAACAACATGATCCCGGACTCACCACTGCCCGGTGAATACGGCTACGACGAATATGGCGCCTTCAATTGTGCTGGAGAACAGATGCCGGTTCATGCAGACGCCGACAACGCCATCGCATTTATCGAAAAGAGCCACCGCAACCAGAAGCCGTTTTTCATCAATCTATGGATTCATGAGCCGCACACTCCGTTTCATACCGTGCCCAAATACGAGTGGCGTTTCCGAAACATGGAAAGTCGTGAAGATGCGATCTATGCGTCTGTACTGTCACATGCTGACGACCGGGTTGGTGCAGTGCTCGATGCACTTGACCGCCTGCAGCTGACTGACAACACGCTGGTCATCTTCAGCTCGGACAACGGCCCGGCGCGAGCGACTGGTCCGACAGAACTCACATTGCACTACGATACTGCCACCGGCGCGGGCTGGGGCATCGGGGCCGCCAGGGGCATCACCGGCAATCGCAAAGGCTACAAGTCGGCCCTGTTCGAAGGCGGAATCGGAGTCCCCTTCATCGCTCGCTGGCCGGGGAAAATTGCAGCCGGCAAGGTGGACGAAACGTCAATGATCTCCGCAGTCGATCTGCTGCCGACATTCTGCGAACTCGGGGAAGCACAACTGCCGGAAGACTATCGCCCGGACGGCATCAGTCAGGTTGCCACACTGCTCGGCAAACCGACAGCCACGCGAAGCACACCGCTGTTCTGGAAAATGCAGTCTCCGTGGCCGATTCCGAAATCAAGACCGTACCACTGGGTATCCTGGGCGATCGTGCATGAAAACTGGAAACTCCTCACCAACCGCGACATGTCCTACTCAGAACTCTATGACATCGCCGCAGATCCCTACGAGAAGACCAACCTGACCGAACAGAAACCGGAAATGGTCAGACAACTCCTGCATAAGATCAACGGCTGGAAGGCAACGTTGCCGGAATCTCCGTCTGGCGATGTGTTCTCCAACGAACGGTCACAGGCCACCTCTGCTCGAAAGAGGTAGCACCCGGTTTCCGATCATAATTTTCACACATAACGCCGCCGCTCTGACTGTTGTGTTCACGCGAAAGGTTCCTGCATCTGTCAAAACAGTATACGACACGGCTACATGGCCTTTCCTTTTAGATTGGGCTGACAGCGACTATTTCCACGGTGCTGTGTGCGGCAACATTTACTGCCTGCAACGCTGACGAAGTTCCTCAGAACGTGACCGATCTCTGGAAGGACTGTGACGCCCGCAAGGACCGCTCGAAATCGCTGTCGTGAAAGAATAGAAGGCCGACAGAGTTGTCACCCGGTACGTGACATCCAGAGTCGGCATCTTCAAGGGAACACGACGCCTGGATAGATGCTCTCGCCAAAACGCGAATCGCCGCACGTTTGAGTCCGACGGTGAGAATTCAGAGTCGCGAGGGTCAGGAAAGTCAAATCACGAGCCACGGGCAACCGCATCAGTGGTCCTGTCGGAATCTGAATTGCTGCGACAATACGATCTGCTCAATGACTGTGTTTACCTTGTGTCCGTCTTCCTTCACTTTGCTCACGATTGACTCCAGTGACACTTTGTCGAAAGGCTCTGTTTTTCGGCCCAGAGCGTAAGCGAGCATCTGTTTCACGAAGTTGGATGCAACGTCTTCCTTGTATATGTCGAGCAGCAGCAACTTCATCTCCCGTGGTGTGTTGAACGTTTTGCCATTCGGCATGACCCCGGCAGAGATAATCGAAGCCTTGTCGGGATACTGCGTTCGCCACACGCCTGTTGGCGAGAAGTTTTCAAGTCCCAGCCCCAATGGATCAATCGCTTTATGACAGGAAACGCATTCCGGTCTTGAAACGTGCTGCTTAATGACTTCAGCAACAGAAGGGTTCTCTTTGAGATTCAATGCTTCCCGAGCCTCTTCAAGCGAGGGAATATTCGGTGGCGGCTCAAGTGTCTTGCCAATTACCGTGTTCAGGATCCAGACGCCACGCCGGATCGGACTCGTGCGGCTCTTCGAGGCTGTCAGACGCATGATTGCGGCACTGGTAAGAATGCCGCCTTCCCGGGCGTTCTTCGCTTTGACGAGCACCGGTGGATCGTACTTGAGGCGTCCGTTTTTACTCTTACTTTGTCTTACTGACAGCACATCTGCGTACAGGTTCTTAACAGACTCCTGCTCGATGCGAACGTAACCATGACGTCGAGCATTGAGAGCGGATGCTCGCCGGAAGATCCAGGCACTCTGCACCAGTTCCAGAATGCTTTTGTCAGACTTGATCAGTTCGTCGAAGAAAAACAGAACCTCATCGTAGGCCTCTCGGTTCCATCTTTCGTCTATGAGGTACTCGCTGTTCGACAACAGATCGTCGAAGCCGAGCCATTGCCCAGCGAAGTTCTCGGAAAGAGAAAGTCGCTTCGGGGAATTCAACATTCTGGCAACCTGTGATTTCAAAACGTCGTCTTCGAGCAGGCTGCCATCATGTCCAAGCCGCAGTAGCTCATCATCCGGCGCAGTTGACCACAGAAAATAGGAAAGGCGAGTAGCCAGTTCCACACCGCTGACTGGATAGGGCGTGTCCAGGTTTCTGGTTTCTTCCATTCGATACAGGAATTCCGGAGACACCAGGACCATTTCGAAGACATGCAGCAGGCTCTTACTGCTGTCTTTCGAAACCTGCATATGCTTTTGATACAGCCTATAGCAGGAAGGCGCAAGTTCCTGCACGCGTCCTTGAGCACCGCGACAGGCACGCAATAAGAATGCTGAAATACACTGTTTGACTTCGGCTTCGGTGGCATTCTTTGGTAGCTCGGCCTGCCCCAGAACGGTTTGCCTGGCAGCCGGATCGTTACTGAAGACTTCTAACCCATAGTGCACAGCCTCAGAGATTTCTTTGAGCGGCGGCTTGAGTGACTCCATACGATACGCGTCGTTGTCAAACCCGGATTCTCCAGGGATATCCGACGGCACGAGGGATGTGATTGTTGATTTCTCTATGCTGCCGCTGATGGTGTCTCGATACGGCGTCCCGAGCTTGATGGACAAAACGTCTTCGAGAGTTTTTTCCAGTTCGTACCGAGTTAACCGGCGCAACGGAGTTGGCCCAATGTGCGGCTTACCCTTTCGCAACACGAATGACTCGCGAAACCATTGTTGGATGGACTCTCGCTCTGGAACTTTGAGAACGCCCTCATCTGCCGGAGGCATCTTGCCGCTGCCAACCATCTTCTCAACTTTAATCCACAGCCCGGTGTATTCCCCATAGGACGAGTTCACATCCCGCAGTAGCGGAGTCAGGTCGATTCCGGCTTCCCGGGTATCGCTGTCATGGCAGGACAGACACTGGGATTCAATCACCCGGGCGGCGTCGATAAAGCTCGCTGCGCACGCGTAGCGAGGACTCGAAGCCACAGTGAAAGCCAGAACGCATGCAACGACGGCGGCCGCGTTAAGTCTCTTTATCTTCACGGTTGCTCCAACTCGGCCTTCGTGAGCGCGACAATCGTTTTCTTTTCCCCGTCCACTTTGTACCTGCCCGTCACAGTCACCACTTTTCCGACACAACGATCGAATCGCAGCTTGTGGTTATTCATGAAAGGAATACGAATCTCAAGGTCGCTCCTGTCAGAGAGTCGCAGCTGATAATACTCGACATCATCAGCCTCAATACTGATTCGCAGCAATCCCTTCGCCGTAAGCGTGTTATCATCGCTCTTCACGATCTTCCAGCTGCCGTCGTCCGGGTTCGCAGGCTCGAAGTTGGCCTTTTCCATGATCCCCGGAAGTCGGCCCGTCGAATCACCGATGCCTGTGGCATCACTCCCCATTATATTCATGAGCGTTAACAGGAGATTCCCATACGGCTGCGCTCTGGGATAGCGGACGTGTCGTCCGAGTTGTACTTGTCCTCCACCGCCACCGGCTACGACAAGTGGCAGATCTGTCAGCGAGTGATAGTCGCCATGCTTAATACCCGAGCCCCATAGAATGAGTGAATTGTCAAACAACGTCGAGTTTCCATCGCTGATTGATTTCAACCTCTCAATCAAATATCTCAACTGGCCTGTGTGCCAGATGTTGATCTTGTCGTAAGCCGGCAGGACTTTCTTGTTTCGAACGTGGTGCGAGACGTAATGAAACTCGGCATCCACACCCATGAAGTCATAGTGAGATCGACTGTTCGTATTGGCGAGCATACACGAGATAACCCGTGTTGAATCGGTCCAGAAGGCAAGCGTAATCAGATCAAGCATCGCCTTGATCCTCTCACCGAGGTTACCCACTTTCAGACTCGGGTCGATGTCTGAAAGTTTCGTGTCCAGGTCTGCTGTCCGGCTGTTCTGTCTAGCTTGGTGGATGCCGTTCTCCACATCTCGAATCGAATCGAAGTATTGCTCCAAAACCCGTTTGTCGCGGGCGCTGACCTTTCTCGACAGTGACGATGAGGCTTCCTTAACCCCATCCAGAATGCTCAGCAATTCATTCTGGCGGTCCATCCGGGATGTGTCTTTAAACATCAGGTCGAAAACAGCCTGAGGATCATGCTGCCCGCGAAGCGGCTGATTTTTATTGTCGTAAGATAAAATATTTAACCACGGATGCTGCTTCCAGACGTTGTCGGCCGTCAGCTGCATAGACTTGATCGGCGTCTCACTTCCAATGTGGTCTGCGATTCTTTGATCGAAGGAATAGCGGTTGCGTTCCTTGTGCTTTGCGGCACTCATAAACGTACCAGGCGCATCCATATGGTCAGATGAACCCTGATTGTCCAGATTTCCTAAGACAAGAATGTCGTCCTGAACTGCAGACAGTGGCTGAAGAATTCTGGACAGCTCAAAGTCAGTTTCTGCTCCACCGACAATGTCCCACGAGTGCGGATTGACGCCGCACCCCTTATACAAAACACACAACCTCACAGGTGCGTCCGTGGTGGACTCTGCAGAACTGATGGCGGGGGCCATGACGTCCAGCAGAGGCAACGCCAGCGATACGCCGGCTCCTCTTAACAAAGTTCGACGCGGGATAAGATAGGAATTGCGTCTCATTTGAATTCTCGAATCGCCTTTACGCTGGCGTGCACGGAAGGGATGTGAGGTCTTGCATCTGAGTTCTTAAGATCATCGTACATGATACCGATTTGTGAATACGCCGCACAGGTGTCTGTTGGTCCGCTAATTTTTGCTCGATAAGAACGTGATCCAACTACTTTTTGATCGTACCAGCCTGGGGCTTGTCCCTTCCGGGCAGTCCTCAGCATGCACGGCAGATCGGACTGTCCGAACTGCTTTACAACTCTTTACTCGCGGTCTTTTAAGACAAAATTCCGCATGCCATCCGCGCGCTTCTTCATCCGCTCGAAATGCTGGCGAATCTCCTTCAGTTGCCGGTCTTCCATTCGATCCGCTGCGCAGAGTTCGAACGCCTCGCAAGTGTCAGTATAGAACTATCAGTTCAACCTAACTGTTTTCTGCACTACGAATCTCAACTGATGAACAAGTTGCACGAAACATTCGTTGGCAGACAGCCCAATCGCTTCCCGCACCGGTGGTTCCCAAGGGCACGCCGGTAACGTTGGAATTCGAGATAACATGGTAAATGTCGAGCGACAGGCAAGGGTGAGCAGGCCTGTCATGATACGCACTCGGGTGTTTCTCTTTTGCGGAGTCTGTTCGTGACAGCAGCAAACACGCAAAGCGTAGTTATCACGATGCGGGAGATTCAGTAAAATATATCGGGCGTCACTGGATTCCGAAAAACCAGTTAGAACTACATTTCAATCTCAAAGCGTTTGCGATTTTTTCGCGAGATAAACGACTTGGCAATCGAGTCACCAATGATCTCTTCCTTCTCGGGATCCCATCGAATATTCCGACCAAGTCGCGCTGCGATGCCGGCCAGATGACAGGTCGTCAGCATGCGATGGTGACTGAAAACGTCAGAAATCGGCTGCTTCCTTACAGTGACCGATTCGAAAAAGTTTGCGACGTGATCCGTCAATTGTTTATCTTTGTACACCTTTTCGAGGGCACCGTCCGGAAGCGGCCTGGAAGCCAGATCCTCAACGGGTTTGCCAACCAGTTTGCCGCGATTCACGAAGATGCGTCCTTTGGTTCCTTCAAAGAGGATCCCGTTGTCTGTGTCGTGACGGATAGTGAGCTCCACACCGTCGGCATAGATCGCTTTGATGTGGAACTTCGTCGCGGTGTTGTAACGATTGCCGACAACCGGATAGCCATCCTTGAATTCGACCGGATGTTCGACCATCACAGGGTCGATCGAAACCGGTCCCGTATCGGTTTTGTCCATGCCCCATGTGGCAATGTCGACGTGATGGGCTCCCCAGTCCGTCAGCTTTCCGCCCGAGTACTCGTACCACCAGCGGAATTCGTAGTGCGATCGTGACCAGGATCCGATGATGTTCGGCGCATTAGCTTTGAACCGATAGGCCACATTCGGAGCAGGTCCCAGCCAGCGGTCCCAGTCAAGATGCTTCGGCGTTTCCGCAATGGGCAACTCGGGGGATTCTGGTGCACCACCAATCGCACACTGAACTCGTTGCAGCTTTCCGAGCCGCCCTTCGCGAATCAGAGCGATGGCTTTGATGAATTGCCGCATACTGCGCTGCTGCGTCCCAACCTGGAAAACAGCGTCTGTTTTCCGACACACATCACAGATCAACTGACCTTCCTCAATGGTCAGCGTCATCGGCTTTTCACAATAGACATCCTTGCCGGCGAGCATGGCCTCGATTGCAATTTTTGCGTGCCAGTGATCCGGAGTACTGATGTGGACGACGTCGATCTTTGGATCGTCAATTACCTTGCGATAATCGCTCATGCCTTCGGGGGATTTACCATGCCAATCCCTGACGATCCCTTTAGCTCGCTCCTGTCGCTGACTATCAACATCGCTGACCGCCACAATGTCGCCGAATTTCGGAAATTGCTTACCGACTCCATAGCGGCCATCCGAAACGAACACACGCTTGTCCCAGCGAACACCACATCCAATCACAGCAATCCGAGGTCGCGAGTTAGCACTCTTAAAGCCGGCAGCACGCGGAATTGTCCCCGAACAAACTGACGCAACCGCTGTGCCAATTGAGGCCTTGAGCACACGACGGCGGCTGAGTTGATTCCGTTTCGGTGTCATCTCCAGATTGTTCCTCATGAGGGCACTATCGAACTGCATAACCCGAACATGGTCAAAGGTGCTCTTGGGGTGTGGGAGTACCCGGTGCGACCGCTCACTTACGTATTCTGATGAGGATGCGGATTATTGAGGCTCACACAGGCCTTCGTAACGATGTCCTTCTGCTCGTTCATCTGCCCGCCATGTCCAGCGGCATGTGTCTACAGCGTCCTCAGGTAATCCATGCTTTGCTGAATGCTCTTGATTGGATGCGGCGAATGATCCTGCTCGACATGGCAGATTTTCACATCTGCTTCTTTGGCGACATTGATGATTGGTTCCATGTCAATCACACCATCGCCGAGTTCCTCGAAAGCCTTCTGTGGAACTCCAGCGTATATCGGCGCCGTGACGGATTTATGCAAATCCTTAAGATGCAACTGCGATACCCTGCCTTTAAGTCGGCGAATCATTTCGACAGGGTCTTTGCCGCCTAGCTGAATCCAGAAGACATCGACTTCAAAATGCATCTCGGGTGAGAACTCTTTGATCATTGTCTCGTAACCGGTTGTACCACCTTCTAACGGTTGAAACTCGAACGAGTGATTGTGGTAAGACAGTTGAATGCCCGCCTGCCTGGCTTGCTCCGCTCCTTTGTTGCACCGTTCACAGACGAGCTTGTAATCGTCCAGTGTCTTCCGGTTTTTGTCTGCAAGATATGGCACAACCAGATGCTTGATGCCTGCATCGTTGGCCTTGTCAAGGACTTCGCTGAAAGGACGAACGCCTTTCTGGTCCGGATTGACGACGGAGTCCCAGTCAAAGTGCGTAGAATTGGTGGCCAGTCCGTTTTCACGAGCAGCCGTGATCATGGCATCAGCGTTGGGAAAACCATAGCACTCCACTTGTTTATAGCCAGCATCCGCAACCGCTTTGATTGTGGCTTTCACGTCTTTGTTGATCTGGTTTCGCAGCGTGTAAAGCTGAATGCCAATTTCCTTGCGGTACATGTTGTCGTCATCGACTGCGAGTAATGAACGGGGACTAGTGACCAGTGCTGTTGCCGCAGCCGTTGTGGCCAGGAATTCTCGTCGTTTCATGATTATCTCCGCAAAGTTGGACTGGCAGGATCTCTTATGAT
>CALGTK010000212.1 GCA_937904325.1 uncultured Planctomyces sp. | reverse complement strand
ACAAACCGACGACTTCGGGACCGGTGTTGACCAGAACGCTCTGCCTGACCCCGACGCTGCCAACTCTTCGCGCGAACCAACACCTTCTGAGCATGAAGCCGCCGTTGTGCCGGTCGTCAAAGCACATCCATCTAAAAAGCCAAAGACTGAACTGTCTAAAAGCGAACCTGCACGCTTAACCGCGTCACTGAAGATCCTCCTGGAATCTCAAGGCGTCGACATTGGAGGGACGGGCAAGAAAGACGACGGCCAGCAAAAGGTCAGACTCTCTAACGATCCGTCGGCCAAAGAACCCGACTACGAACCACAGAGCGCATACCCCAACGAGCCACTCACAAATCTTCTCAGCTTCAAAAGCATCAACCCGTTGTATGGCATGTTCCTGCTCGACGTTCTGCCGTTCGCAAGTGGCCCGGAGCGTATGCAGGCATTGGAAAGCGTGCTTGTCTTCCCAGGTGCTGTATCGAGAAACCTGCGCATTCCACGTCCCGACGTGATGCCGCTCAGCCCGTTTGCTATGGACTTTCTGAATCCGGAACTCCTGCAGCGAGGTCTGGTCACGATCACAGAACTCGGCGGCGCGCCTGCGGAAGAAGATGACGATGGTGGCTACCGGGATCCCGGAGAATGGGTTCGCCCGTTGAATTTTCCCGAGAAGCTGATGCGACTCTTCCGCTCTGAATATCCAGGCGTTTCCGATGTTGCAATGACCGACGTCTGGGCCGCGGGCGAACTCCTGAACTTCGGCGGCGACTTCAACAAACTGGTAACAACCCGCAAGATCGCCAAGCAGGAAGGTATACTCTTCCGACACATTCTGCGGTTCGTTTTGCTCTGCGAAGAGTTTGTTCCGCACGTCGATCCAGACTCAGTCTGGCATGGTGAGCTGCATTCGATCTCGCACCAACTTACCGAAGCCTGTCGCCAGATCGACCCCCGCAGCACCGACATGATGATCGAATCCGCCCACGCTGTGGACCCGCTTCTTGCCGAAAAACCGGCCTCCGTTCAGGCATTGGATGCATCACCGTCCTAAGCATAACTGTCATGAAAACAAGTTGTTGAACAGTCATGAACTGCGTTCACGTAATTTAAAACTGTCAAGTCGTCGCTTCTTACGGCAGCCATTAAACCAACGAGTGACAGATGGTGCGGAAGTCCGTCGCTGTCGCATTGAATTCACGAATCTATCAGTCAACAGGTGACGAATCGTCGCCATTCAATGAATTTCGCACGTTTTATTCCGGCCTCGCAAATTTCTATGACGCAGGATTTAAGTGCAGCAGATCCTCCGGGCGGTAGGAAGATTATCGCGATCTGGTGTCGAGCTGCGAAGGCGTCTGACTGTCGTGGAGCAGCCCTCGATTGAACCACGAAATGGCAAACTCATCGTGTGATGTGTACGCAAAACAAGGGAAATTGGCGAGGCGATCGAGCTTTGTCGCCGTGAAGCATTTTCTTCAACGCAAGCATAGTCGTTCTACATGCACGTCTTTGATAGAGACTGTGCGACTATCGAATAGCAGCTTTTCGAAAGGCAAACGCCATGAATCTCTCAGTCCCTGCTGGGAGTAATTCTGCGGCACGCGAGATTTGGTTCCGCTTTCAGCTGCTGGAAGCCACATTAAAATTCCTAACCCGAATCGCTTGTTGGTTGCTTGTAGTGACAACGTATCTGGTGGCGTCGTCGGTCGCTGCATACGACGCACCGATCGCCCACGTCGAAGAAGACTGCAGGGTCGAAGTGTGCACGCCAGTTTCGGAAGACCACTCACCGAAGATCGTGACTGTATGGTCTCCCGCCGGAAAACTCGAACGCGAGCACGCTGTCTTCAATATGAACCACTCGACCTATCCCGGTTATGTCCGAGACGGCATGCAACTGCAATGTTGGCGGCGAATTTTTTTGGGGGGGGAACGGGGCGACACCGCATAAGCTAAAACTTCATCACAGGAACGAAGTGGTCACGTTTACGTCGTCGATGGAAATCGATGACCATGTGCTTGGCTTTGCGTTAAGAACGGAACGTCTTTGACCTGGTCAACGTTTGGCGACAGCTGTTATTTGAACAATTGATACTACACGACGCTGAGCAACCTTGATGACTGCAAGCCAGAAGTTTCCGTCGCCAACTCGCGAGTCACGCACCGAGTCAGAAAAATGGTGCTCTTAAGAGTGTACCATTACTTCCAGACGGTTCTTGTCACCACAGGCGACAACCTTCGCTTCGTGCATGAACACATGCCCGAGTAGTTCACGCATCAATGATGTGGGACACCGTTTCGTGAATTATCGACAGCGTTTACTTTACCCTGAAGAGCAGACAATGACCTTCTCAACCAGCAGAAGAAAACTACAAAGCCTGCCTTCAGCGACCCGCAACGGAAACATTGTCACGCTTTCAGCCGGCGTGCTGGTAGTGGTCCTTGCTTTTGCGGCTTTCACTGTCGATATCGGTAGGATTACGCTGACCCGTGCACAGATGCTTAATGCTTGTGACGCAGCTGCTTTTGCTGGAGCAATGGAGTTCGTCCCCGGAACCGGCCTGTCGCCAATTCTCAGTACGTCCAGTATCGCAGAAGAGTCGAAAGCTGCGGCTCGTTCAATCGCCAGCGAAAACCGATCGGGAGACCTCGATTCAACCTACATCGACGTTGCTCAAGACATTCGTCTTGGGCAGTACCAGTGGCTTTCTGACGAACAGCGTTGGGCGGAAGTCTGGGGAGCGACACCGTACACTATGATCGAAGTCACGGTTCATCGAGATCGAGGCAGCGCGGTCGATATTACTGGACAGGTGGTTGACGGTCCGCTGACGCTCCTTTTTGCACCGGTGATTGGACACGATCAGGCGGGTCTGATTGTCACCTCTGCCGTATTTATCATACCCGGCGTTGGTTTTAAAATTTCTTCGGATAGCTCGGCACGAGCCAACATTCTACCGCTCGCTCTGGACGAACTTTCATGGAACAGTATTCTCGCTGGTGTCGGTGACGACGACTATGGATTCAACGGCGGACTGAATGAGGTTGTCAAATCGCCGGACGGCATTCTTGAAGTGAACATGTATCCGTCCGGCAGTAGTTTGCTTCCTCCTGGCAATCGTGGAACGGTCGATATTGGCCATCCAGGCAACAGTGCGAACGATTTGGTACGTCAGATTCGAGAAGGCATTAACGGGGACGATCTGGCTTGGTTCGGAGGTGAGATCCGTTTCGACGGCTCACCGCTGGAGTTCAGTGGTGACACGGGTATCAGTACGGTAATTCAAACCGCGCTGAAAGATGTCATCGGCGAAGTCAGAGCCATCCCGCTCTTTAGCAGCGTATCAGGGCCGGGCAACAATGCCATCTATGTGATCAGTCGTTTTGTTGGAGTTCGCATAATGGATGTTCGACTGACAGGCAATCCGAACGCCCGGCACGTTACCGTCCAACCCGCACCGTATTCAGACTCGACCGTCGTCAATGGCGAAATCGAAATCCGCAGTGACTCCATTTTCACCAAGCCCGTCCTGATCCGGTGACTTGCTCGCAAGAACTGAAATCGGTGAGTTCCTTACGCCAGTCGGACGATTATCGGCTCCGATGATCCATCGCAGCCAGCGGCAACCACATTAACGAGTGGCGAGCTGAAGGACGGAGCTTCGATGTGAATTTCGTCTCCGGGCTGGTACTGCCAGTCTCGCGTACCGTGGCTGAGTTTGCTGGTTCCAAAGAAGTGAATATGAACGTCGCCGGGTCGACGGTGCTGGGCGTACTTGAAGTGGTGATCCTCGCAATTCGCCAGCGAGTGGCACATGTTTTCTTCTCCGGAGAGCAACGGTCCACTGCGGTAAATCGTTTCACCATTCCGTGAGACCGAACAGCTCAGATCGAGCGTGTCGAATGCGAAGTCGGTGTTTAACTCCGGTCCAATCGCACAGGTCCGCAGTTTGGACGGCGCGAGGTATAAATAGTTCACTCGCTCGACAGCGTGATCTGACCACTCGTTGCCCAACGCGAAGCCGAGTCGATAAGGCTGGCCGTCTTCACCGATGATGTACAGTCCTGCCAGTTCCGGCTCCTCGCCGCCGTCTTCCGTGAAATCTGGAATCAATAGCGAATCATTAGGCCCTCGAAGCACGGATCCGTTCCCTTTGTAAAACCATTCAGGACTCGCGCCGCGGTGACCGACGTCCGGCTTCCCACCGGCAAGCCCCATCGCGAACATCCTGGCCGAATCCGTCTGAGGTTCTTCCACTTTTTCTACGTCCCCGTCGTCTGCATCCTTGTGCATCTGATCGCGCGACTTCATCCCACCGGTATGAGTCAGCCCGGTCCCGGACACAAGTACACGATGCGGATCGGCATGATCCAGTGGCGGATGCAGAAACGGCTGACTCCCACCAGGGCAAGTCGCCAGTAATTCATCGAGACTGAATGACCGCAACGAATCTTTCGCCGTCGCTTCGCCCAAAAACTCTGTA
>CALGTK010000211.1 GCA_937904325.1 uncultured Planctomyces sp. | reverse complement strand
TCGCGTTCCCAGGGACTGTCGCCGGCGACGTGCTGGCTGGAATCGGCGGAATTGCCCAGTAACTTTCGAACATCGTCCCGAGCGACCGACATCATCGTTTCGAACATCGCTGCACCGTCGAGTGTTTCGTAGTTGCGAATCTTCCCAACGATTCCGTTGGCCTCGGTTTCGTCGACGTAACTGATGAACTGGCGAAGGTCCGGCGTCAGCTCGACGGCTTTTTCGAGAGTCATCTGAGCTGCCTCGATATCGACAATCCGCGACGGAAACCACCGACCGTCGATGAGAGCTGGATTGGCGTGTTCCACCAGCGCTGTTTCAACCCCACCGGCATGCTGGTCTCCGCGTTCGGAAGCGAATTCGATCAGTGGTTCGTGCAGCCAGCGGAACGCCCAGCGGTCGGCGTGACTTTGCTCCATCCCTGCGATGATCGCTTTGCGATGCACGATCGATCCGTGAACATCAACAACGTACATGCTCTCAGGACGCTGCCAGTCAAGAACCGCATTTGCGTAACCAGTCACATAACGAGTCAACAGTTCGGGTGTCAGGTCAACGCTCATCCCAAACGGCAGCCCCCATGTCAAATGTCCGTACTCGACGGGCTGCCCCGCTACGAAACCGTCGATCTCAGCTTGAAGTTTCAAGAGCACGGAATAACTCTGCACGGTGTCTGTTGAGAGTGGCAGGTGCGGGCCGTGTTCTTCCACGGCTGTGTCAACGCTGAACGATAAAACCTTCGGCTGGCGAACCTCAGGCAACGCTCGCCTCTCGTGAATCTCGACACGCAGTCGATCCGAATGTTCCGCGGCATCTGACGCGAGAGTGTAAAGCGGAAAACACTCTCGAATTCTGGCGATCATTGCGTCCCGCAACTCGTCGTTCATCGCTTCATGAAACAGCGGCGGCAGCAGCAACTCGTCGTCAGCGATGCTTGCCGCCAACTCGTCATAAGACGTCCCGAGCGAGCAAACTGGTAAAACAAACCGAGTCACATCCAGCCGTTCGCGGAGTTCATACAGCGTATAAGCTGTCACCCAGCGGCCTGAGTTGACCTGGTGTGGCAGATAGTCTGAAATCTTCTTCATCAGAGCTCCAACAATGCTTGAACGAGTTTTCCGCAGCTTGAGGTTTGATACACTCTTTGGCGACCATCCGAAACGTTCGCGAAATATCCTTGCGAAAAACAATCGCAACGGAAGGACTCTTTGACCATGAGACTTCGATCGCTCGTTACTCTCTCATCCATACTTGGCGGCTTCACAGCCACGGCCCTGGCTGCCGACGACGTGGACTTCAACCGCGACGTCCGGCCAATCCTGTCGGACCTGTGCTTCACCTGCCACGGCCCCGATGCAAATACCCGCGAGGCCGATCTGCGGCTCGATCAGGAATCATCCGTCTTCGCGAAACGTGACACGCCATTGATCGTGCGTGGTCAGCCGCTGGAAAGCGAACTCATTCGCCGAATCCTGTCCAAAGACGACGACGAGCGAATGCCACCTCCGGATTCAAAGAAGCAACCAACCGACGTTCAGAGGGCAACGCTCCAACGGTGGGTCGAGCAAGGCGCCAGGTGGGCGACACATTGGGCCTACGTTCCGCCAGCCAAAGCCGCTCCGCCAAAGGTCAAGCATGAATCTTCTGTTTTGAACCAGGTTGATCGGTTCATTCTTCGACGAGTCGAAACGGCAGGACTGGCTCCCTCACATCAGGCCGACGAAGCAACACTCGTGCGGCGGTTGTTTCTGGATCTGATCGGCCTTCCGCCGAAACCAGAAGACGTCGACGCCTACATTGCCAGTAAAGATCCTCAGAAGTACGAGAAGCTGGTCGATCGTCTGCTCTCGTCAAAACACTTCGGAGAACGGCTGGCAATCTACTGGCTGGACGTCGTCCGCTATGCAGACAGCAACGGATACCACTCGGACGAGGCCAGGCAGTCTGCGCCGTACCGCGACTACGTCATCAACGCCTTCAACTCCAACAAGCCGTACGATGACTTTGTGGTTGAGCAACTGGCTGGAGACCTGCTTCCGGAAAGCGGTAGCGAACAGCAGGTTGCTTCGGGCTTCAACATGCTTCTGCAAACGACCAGCGAAGGCGGAGCCCAGGCAAAGGAATACCTTGCCAAGTACATGGCAGACCGAGTCCGCAATACGTCGCAGATTTTTCTTGGGTCGACAATGGGTTGTTGTGAATGCCATGACCATAAATACGACCCTTTCACAATGAAAGATTTTTACAGCTTCGGATCATTCTTCGCTGACGTCAGTGAAATCGCCGTCGGCAACCCGAAGACATATCCAGTGATGGACGAAACGGTGAATCAAAAAATTGCCGAATTCGGTCGACAGCTCGCAGCCTCAAACAGTGAGCTAAACAAGGCAACGCCCGAACTTGCCGCGGCGCAGACAAAGTGGGAAGCCACGACGCTGGGTAAACTGAAAACATCTGCC
Organism: uncultured Planctomyces sp.; assembly: GCA_937904325.1. GTDB lineage: Bacteria > Planctomycetota > Planctomycetia > Planctomycetales > Planctomycetaceae > JABMPE01. The sequence continues at coordinate 15,098 of CALGTK010000211.1, read as the reverse complement.
ACTTTTTCGACGTGGCAAATGATCGGACCGTTCAAAGCTGCAAGTTTTGACGAAGCCTTCTCAAAGGATTTCGGACCGGAAGCCAGGGTCGATCTCAAGCAATCCATCGGTAAGTCCAAGTGGAAGAAGCAGGACAAACTTATAGACGGAACGGCGTTTCCACTCTCGGGTGAAAACTCGTCCTGGTACTTTCACCGAACGGCGACCGTGCCAGCCGATGTCGAAACGGAATTGTCGCTCGGCAGCGACGATGCAATCGCTGTCTGGGTGAATGGCAAACAAGTTCACGCCAACAAAGCACAACGCGGCGTTGCTCCGGATCAGGACAGGGTAAAAGTTCAACTGGCAAAGGGCGATAACGCAATTCTGATAAAGGTCGTTAACGCTGGCGGAGTCGGAGGCTTCTACTTCAACACAAAAGCCATCGGCGTTCCGGCGAAAGTTGTTGCCGCTCTTCGTGTCGCTGCAGATGCTCGCGATGACAAACAGCAGAACGAAATCGCCAGTTACTTTCGAACAGCCGCCCCCGAACTGAAACCCGTCCGAGACGAAATCGCTCGACTCAACAAAGAGAAAGCAGCATTCGAAAAATCCATTCCTCGCACTCTGATGACCAAAGCGAGAGCTCCGAGACCGATTCGCTTGCTGCCGCGTGGAAACTGGCTCGATGAAACCGGCCCGGTCATGACGTCGGCCATCCCTGAATTTCTTGGAACGATTCCGAAAGACGATCGAGCGAACCGGCTGGACCTGGCGAAATGGATTATCGCTCGAGACAACCCGTTAACCGCTCGAACTTTCGTGAACCGATTGTGGAAGCTCTACTTCGGCAGTGGCCTGGCAATCCCGCTGGACGACCTTGGTCGACAAGGCACACTGCCAACACACCCGGAATTGATCGATTGGATGGCCGTTGAACTGATGGACAGCGGCTGGAACATCAAACAGATGGTCCGCTTGCTGGTCACATCAGGTACGTACCGGCAATCGTCTACTGCCGGCAACGAGCTTCGCAAACTCGATCCGTACAACCAGCTCTACGCTCGGCAATCTCGTTTCCGCATTGAAGCCGAACTTGTTCGGGACAACGCTCTCGCCATCAGCGGGCTACTCGTATCAAAGATCGGCGGCAGAAGCACCTATCCATACCAGCCTGCGGGCTACTGGCGACACATGAATTTCCCACGACGAACATGGCCCGGAGACAAGGGAGAAGCGAACTACCGTCGAGGTCTCTACACGTGGTGGCAAAGAATGTTTCTCCATCCGAGTATGGTCGCCTTTGACGCTCCCAGCCGGGAAGAATGCACGGTCGAACGGCCTCGTTCCAACATCCCGCAGCAGGCCCTCGTTCTGTTGAACGATCCAACTTACGTTGAGGCCGCGCGAGTCTTCGGAACCCGCATTCTTCACGAAGGTGGCGAATCAACAATCGACCGAATCCAGTGGGCCTTCCGTGTCGCTCTGTCACGAAACGCGACTGACCGGGAGATCGCTGTTCTCTCAACCGTCTTCGAGAACGACCTCCAGCGATTTACTGCTGATGTAGAAGCGGCCAAACTGTTCCTTAGCGTAGGCGAGTCATTGTCACCTGCTGAAGGCAATCTCGCAGAAGCTGCCGCCTGGTCATCGGTCGCTCGGATCATTCTAAATCTGCACGAAACGATTACGCGATCATAGTCAGCAATTGCATGTTAAAAGTTGCAGGGGCGTGACCGGCAAGTACCGGCCTGAGAAATTAAAGCGTCCGGCACCGCAGAACGCTTGAATCATGGCTGTTTTGTGACATTCGAGAACACTTCCTGACAAGCCTTAGTGATTTCGAGCTTTTAAGCGATAACTGCTGTCGGACAACTGCTTCACTCATTCAGACCACGCGGCCACCAGTTTCTCTTATGGGAGCCGCTATGCGCCGACTACCGCCAATGATTTGCGCTGCGATGTTCCTGACTGCCGCGCAGCCTGCATTCAGCCCGTAAGTTCTTTCGAGATTATTTCATGCGACGACTCACGGCTCAGCTACTGATTCTACTTGTCGCGGATGTCTGCTCAGCCAGCGAACGCCCGAACATCCTATTGATTGTCTCTGAAGATAACGGTCCGGAACTGGGGTGCTACGGAGATCCCCATGTACAGACGCCGGTGCTGGATCATCTGGCGACGACGGGCGTTCGGTTTGCTAACGCGTTTGTGCCGTACTCGGTCTGCAGCCCGTCGCGGGCCTGTTTTCTGACCGGACTTTATCCGCATCAGAATGGACAGTTGGGACTGGCAACTCATAAGTTTTCAATGTTTGAGGATACTCGCACGCTACCGTCTATTCTTCAGAATAACGGCTACCGGACGGGCATGATCGGCAAGCTACATGTGAATCCGAAAAATACGTTTTCATTTGATTTCCGAAAGATCGCCGGAGCAAACTTCGGTAGTCGAAACATGCGCAACTATGCCGACGCGGCGGACGAATTCTTCAAGCAGGACTCAGAACGGCCGTTCTTTCTTTCGATCAACTATCCCGATGCCCATTTCCCGCTGCATCGTCAGCAGTTTGGATTGCCAGAAGTTCCGATCGAAGCTGCCGACGTTCAGCCGTTACCGTGGGTCGGTATCGATTCATTGCGGTTGAGGCAGTTCACCGCGGACTATTACAACTGCCTGAGGCGGCTCGACGACGGCATCGGCATGCTGTTCGAACGGCTGCAGAAAAGCGGGCACGCAGAGAATACTCTGATCGTTTACATTGGCGATCATGGTGCCCAATTTTCGCGAGGTAAGTGTTCCGTCTACGAAGCCGGTCTGCGGATTCCAATGATCGTTCGCTGGCCGGGAAATCAGGTTGCCGGAACCGTGCGGGACGAACTCGCATCAACACTCGATCTTGTCCCTACGTTTTTGACTGCCGCCGGGATTGATGTTCCGAGTGAACTGCCGGGGCATGTTCTGCAGCCGCTGCTGACGGGCAAGCCTGCTCCGAGCAACTGGCGAAAGCACATCGTCGGCTTCACTACGGGGGCGGCGCCCGGCATCTTCTACTTTCAGCAATCGATCAGGGATGCGCAGTACAAGCTCATTCTGAATCCGATGGCCGAATCGTCCGACAACAAAAACCTGTTCGCTGAGGCTTATCTCAAGCAATACAACTCGCACTTCGCAGCAGGTTGCACGGCTAACGAAATCGCGACTGCCCCGCAGGCTATTCAGAATGCTTATCGCCGCTTCCTGACTCCGCCGTCCTACGAACTGTACGATCTGCAGAACGACCCGCACGAATTCACCAACCTTGCGGATTCGTCATTGCACGCAGAGATCAAAACGCGGCTGCTAACTGAGTTTCGCAAGTGGCAGGAAGTAACGTCCGACCCATTTGCCGATGCTGACAATCTCGAATCGTTCACGCGTTCGCAGTTGAACGCGATCAACACGAACTACCGTCGGGACAAAACGTTCCGCTGGCCCTACCTGGACAACTTCAGGAAATGAAACATCTCATAATAATCCTGGTAATAGCCGTCGTTAGCTGCGTCTCGCCACACTTTGCCGGATCTGCCGACAAACCAAACGTCCTGTTCATCGCAATCGATGACCTGCGAGCGGAACTCGGTTGCTACGGTGCAGATCACATCATCAGCCCGCACATCGACGCCCTCGCGGCCAGCGGTGTTCGGTTCGATCGTGCGTATTGTCAGCAGGCGATCTGCGGTCCGTCGCGCGCGAGCGTTCTGACAGGTCTACGACCGGACTCGGCGAAAGTTCACGGCAACCACACGCACTTTCGAAGTCACTATCCGGACATCACGACGCTTCCGCAGCACTTCAAAAACAACGGCTACCACACGCGGGCGATGGGCAAGATTTATCACGGCGTGTTTCCCGAAGGTTCCAGTAGAACGGTCGCCGATACATTTGGCGATGAGCCGTCGTGGTCAGTGCCCGCATTTCGGCCGGGGCCACGTTACTACTACACCAAAGAAGGCATCGGCGCGGCCAAAGAGGTTTACGAGCAGCTCTACAATCCGACCAATCCTGGGCCGGATGACTGGACGAAGAAGCTGGTATTCGGCCCAGCTACCGAAGCGCCCGACGTTTCCGATTCGACACTGTACGACGGGCAGGTTGCCGATCAAGCTGTCGCTTCTCTGAAAGAACTAAGTCGAAAATCGAACGAGCCGTTTTTCCTGGCCGTCGGCTTTATAAAGCCGCACTCGCCGTATATTGCTCCGAAGAAATACTGGGACCTTTATACCCCCACGGAGATCGGCATCGTCGGAGAAACTGAATTTCTGGAAGGCGTTCCCAAAGTTGCCCGGCACGGTTCCGGAGAGTTGCGCCGCTACACGGATCAGAAAAAGACTGGGCCGATTTCTAATGACACCCAGCGGCGAGTTAAGCATGCTTACTACGCCTGTATCAGTTACATCGATGCACAGGTTGGACGTGTGCTGGAAGAACTGGACGCGCAAGGTCTGCGAGACAACACAATCGTCGTGCTGTGGAGCGACCATGGCTATCACCTGGGCGAGCAGAATCTTTGGGGTAAAACGACCAATTTTGAACTCGATACACGAGTGCCGCTGATCGTGCGAGCGCCCGGTCGCGCGGGCAACGGTCAGGCATCCGACGCTCTTGTTGAACTGGTTGATCTGTTTCCATCGCTCACAGACCTTTGTGGACTGCCACAGCCGCACGAATTGGAGGGTACTGGTTTTGTCCCACTGCTGGACGCGCCCCGCAGTCTCTGGAAGAAGGCAGCGTTTTCTCAGTTCACTCGGGGCAAGGTTTGCGGATACAGCATCCGCACATCACAGTCCCGTTACACCGAATGGCGAGACAGAACGACACAGGAAGTGACCGCGAAAGAGTTCTATATTTACGGTGACGAGTACCCGCTCGAATCTCCCAATCAAGCAGATGAAGTCCCTGAGCTTACTGAAGCGTATTCACAACAACTCGCCGCCGGCCATGGCTGGAAAACGGTCCGCCGGGAATTAAATCGTTCTGTCAGAGATCCCGAACTCAGCATCGCGAAGGTCTTTACCGACCACATGGTCCTGCAGCGCGGGCAAGAGATTCTGGTGTGGGGTACAGCCGCCGCAGGCTCGTCGATCGATGTCAGACTGGGAGGCCAGCGAGGAAGCACGACTGCGGGCCCGGCAGGCAACTGGCAGTTCGCCCTGGACCCTCTTCCCGCAAGCACGACGCCAGTTGACCTGACCGTTAATGACCAGACGATTCACGACGTACTGGTCGGGGATGTGTGGCTCTGCTCCGGGCAATCCAACATGCGGTGGATGCTCAAGCAATCACAGGATGCCGATGCCGAAATCAGACAGGCGGGCAATGTGACGAATCTGCGGTTACTGGATCTGACAGCAGAAATTTACCCGGTTGGTCGTGCATACGATCGTGAGGCTCTCCGCCGAACGATGGCGGATAACTACTTTGCCTGGTCGGGCTGGCAGCATGCCACGCCAGAATCAGCTACGACTTTCTCGGCAGTTGCATGGCACTTTGGCAGGCGCCTGCGTGAATTGAATCCGGATGTCCCTGTCGGATTGATTCATAATGCGATTGGCGGCACGCCTATGGAATCATGGATTCCAGAATCAACGTTGCTGGCGGATTTGGAAACTCAACGGCTGGTCACGTTTCCGTGGTATTCCGAGAACCACCCTGACTATCCGAAGTGGTGCGGTCTGAGAGGCCGGCAAAATCTGGCGAAGTATTTCGCCTCACCGGACGGTCCTGTCCCTCATCATCCGTTTCAGCCGGGGTTTCTTTACGAGGCGGGTGTCGCACCACTTTCCAGGTACCCGGTCAGCGGAATTCTCTGGTACCAGGGCGAGTCCAACGCTACTCAAGACGGCGCGAACAGCCCGCCGATTGATCCCGCCTGGAATCAACGTCTGTTTACCTCGCTGATCGACAGTTGGCGTGAGACATGGAGTTCTCGCCAGCTGCCTTTCGTCTTTGCTCAATTGCCCGGTTTGAATCGAAACTGGCCATTATTTCGCGAAATGCAGCTGGAGACAGCAGCAGCGGATCCCAACGTTCACATGGCTGTAACAATCGACGTCGGACATCCAACCAACGTTCATCCACCCAACAAACAACCAGTCGGTCACCGCATGGCAGAACTCGCGCTGGCCTTCGCCGCTAGTCCCGTAGCAATCAAAACGACGCCCGGAGAAATCGCTTTCGATCAACCTGTCAAATCCAGCGATGGGAATCCGATTCGAGGCTTTCAGCTCGCCGGTGACGACAAAGTGTTTCACTCGGCGACTGCGACCGTCAGCGGGAAAACGGTGAAGGTTATCTGCGACAAAGTCCATAACCCGATTGCCGTTCGATTCGGCTGGGAGAACGATCCGGATCTCAACCTGGTTGGAGTGAACGGCGAGCATCCCGTTTCACCGTTTCGAAGTGACCGCTGGGAAACAACTGAAAAGAGCACCCTGGAAGCTGAGCCTCAGCCCGTGCAACGCTCCGTGTTTACAGGATTTGAATCTCCGCGAGCTGGAATGATAACGGCAGCCGAATTTGATGGGGCAACCTGGAAGGCACCTTTGGGACATGCCGAGGTTTCGTCGAAACTCGCACGTACCGGTCGGCACTGCCTGCACCTGATGGGTGGAAAATATTCGGAATTGGAGTTCGCTCTTTCATCAAAGCATGAGGAAAAGAATTACGCCCAACTGACCTTTGCCGCCGAACGCTGGACACGCCGTGCGCCGTTCAGTTTTCGCGTCGAAGCAGCATCGACCAAAGGGAAGTGGCAGGAAATTTACAACGGCGACCAGGCAGTGAAAGTTGGCCGCGCGTATCTCAATCGAGTCGAGATTGCTCTGCCGGAAGGAACGCAGCGATTCCGCATGACCTGCACATCGCCACCTGGTACGGGAATTCTGATTGATGATATGAATCTGGTCGAAGCAAAGCCGATGAAAATCACCAGTGTGGCAGTCATTCAGCAGACCACTCCCGTTCTGATTGGTCAGAAGAACAGCCCGCTTCTTCAGTTGGAGATTGAAACTGAAGGCAGCCTGGCACCAAGGAAAGTGACCGCAGTCTCATTTGATATTTCAGCAGGTCGTGATGCCATCCACCTGGTTCAGTTTCAGGGTCAAAGCGTCGTTAAGCCTGGCGGCACCCCCGCCTTCAAAAGTGATTTCCAACTGCAGCCTGGTCTGAACATCCTGCCTCTTACGTGTGAACTCACTCCGCATGCCAGTCTGAATCAGTTTGTTACCGCAAAATGTGTCAGCATCCAGATTGACGGCAAAGAAGTCATCAATCTTGCGGACTCAAATTCATCGGCCCACCGACGAATCGGCGTTGCAGTCCGCCAGCACGGAGACGACGGCGTTCACACATATCGAATTCCGGGTATCACGACGACGAATAATGGCACGTTGATAGCTGTTTATGATAATCGCAATCGGCGCGGCGGCGACCTGCCTGGAGACATTGATGTTGGCATGAGCCGCAGCACGGACGGCGGCCAAACCTGGGAACCCATGCGTGTGATCATGGACATGGGCGACGATCCAAAGTGGAACTACGACGGTATCGGCGACCCGTCCATTCTCACCGACCGAGTCACTGGCAACATCTGGGTGGCCGCCACGTGGAGTCACGGTAACCGATCGTGGCACGGTTCTGGTCCCGGGATGAGACCCGAGGAAACCGGACAGTTCATGCTTGCAAGAAGCTCTGATGATGGCAGGACATGGTCAAAGCCGATCAACATTACAGCTCAGGTCAAAGTGAATCCGAAGTGGCGATTCGTTCTGCAAGGGCCTGGCAACGGGATCACCACAGGAGATGGCACGCTGGTCTTCCCTGCACAGTTTCGTGGCGAAGACGACAAACCCATCAATGGAAAACCATTTTCGACGATCATCTCCAGCAAGGATCGAGGCCAGACCTGGACCCTCGGAACCGGCGTGAAGATCGACACAACGGAAGCCCAGATCGTCCAGCTTGGCAATGGCTCGATCATGATCAACTGCCGGGACAACCGAGGCGGTTCACGCAGCGTCTACACAACGAACGACCTTGGTCAGACGTGGAGTGAACATCCCACCACTCGGAAGGCCCTGCCGGAGCCCGTCTGCAACGCGGACATCCTGCGCGTCGTGCATCCCAGGCATGGCCCGCTGGTGTTATTTTCGAATCCAAACACAACTCGCGGCCGGCATCATTTCACAATGAAAGTCAGCAACGACGAGGGCATGACCTGGCCGGCCAAATGGCACACGTTGTACGATGAGCGTCCCGGCAGCGGATACTCAACACTGACTCCGATCGACGACGACCACATCGGAGTCCTTTACGAAGGCCCCGGCGAACTGTACTTCCTGCGTTTCTCAATCGATGAACTGCTTGGCCAGTAGCAGGTTACGCGATCAGTTCGGGAATTGGTCTTCCTTGATCAACGACTGGCGTTGGTCGGCCGTTAAAGTCTTTGATGGCGATATTCGAAGCATCGATGCCGAGGTGGTGATAGATCGTCGACAGAAAATCTCCGGCACTGCAAATCCTCTCGATCGAGTCCTCGCCGCGTTTGTCGGTCGCTCCGATGAAGCGTCCGGTTTCGATACCGCCACCAGCCCAGATATTGGAGAACGCTCGTGGCCAATGGTCGCGGCCTGGTTGCTTCGTTCCGGCTGGGGCACTGGCGTTTCCGGCACCTGTACTCGGTTGATGGCTGATCTTTGGCGTACGACCGAATTCACCAGTTACAACAACCAGAACTCGTTTGTCGAGACCTCGGTCATAAATGTCTTCGATCAACGCTGAAACTGCCTGGTCGTAGGCCTTTGCTCGGAATCGTAAAGCGTCAAAGACGTGATGATTGACCGCGTGGTCGTCCCAATTGCTGACTCGGCCACAAAGCGGACCTCGCAAGCTGGACGTCAACACTTCGACGCCGGCCTCAACAAGACGGCGAGCAAGCAGTAATTGCTGCCCCCAGGTATTGCGGCCGTAGCGGTCGCGGGTTCGGTCGTCTTCCTTTGTCAGGTCGAACGCGTCTTTCGTCTTCGGGTTGGTAAGCAGCGTCATCGCTTGAGTTTCGAATTCGTCCAGAGCCTGCAACTCGCCGGCCTGGTCGAAAGCTCGCTCCAGTGTGTCGAGGTTCTGCCTGAGCGACGCTCGACGACCGAGATGTTTGATCTCTCGCTGATCGGTCAGGCCGATGTTTGGCACGACAAACTTTGGACTGTTCGGGTCACCCGAGACTGAAAACGGCGAGTATGCATCGCCAAGGTACGCGGGGCCGTTGTACGAGGTCGGCGGGTTGACTCCGACGTAAGCGGGTAAGGGAACGGTGCGAGGACCTTCCAGCGAACGCAGATAATTGGTGACGGACATCCAGTCCGGCAGTCGTGGCTTTGGCTTGTCGCGCGTGTCCGTATCACCGGACAACATCTGCATGGAGCCGGCAGGATGCCCGCCCGCTCCCTGACGCATGGAGCGAAGGACGGTAAACCTGTCGGCAATCTTCGCCTGCATCGGTAACAGCTCTGTGAAGTGCATGCCGGGCACTGCGGTCGGAATCGTGCTGAACGGTCCGCGATACTCGCTGCCTGCCTGCGGCTTTGGATCGTACGTGTCGATGTGCGAACAGCCACCCGGCTTCCAGACCATGATTACCGCGGTCTTCTCTTTAGTTTGTGGCGCCACACTGGCGGCTTTGAGTCGCAGCATGCCTGGAAGGCTCAGAGACGCAAATCCAGCCAGCCCCATTTTCATGAAGCCGCGACGGCTGTCAGGACCGGGACACGCAATGTTTGATGAGGCGTTGAATGGGTGAGTCATTTCTTCTCCGCTGGTTTGACGCGAATCGAAATCGGCGTCGAGACAACGATATCGACAATGTCCTTCGGCTTAGCCGCTGCAGTGGCACTCTTCAGTTTTTTGTCCGCCGCGGCTACTTCTGCTGTGGCCAGTTTCTGTTTTGCAACGGCGTCCTGAGCTGCTTTATCCGCTTCTGACTTCTGTTCCGTCGGTGTTGTTTTTGCCGCCTCGGTCAAAGATTTGACGCTGGCCGCCAGTATTTCGACTTCCTTTTGAGCGGCTTTGAGTGCCGACTCCGCTGAGGAAACCGCCTCAAGGTTATATCGGTATTTAGCGACGGCGCTTCCATAGAAAGCAATCGTGTAGTCACCGGGAGGTGTTTTCAATTTCTCCAGGTCCAGCACTGCTTCTGAACTTTCCGCAGTCAGCGATGCATCGAAAGCTGGAACGCCCTCAAATCCCGGGCCGAAGGTTTTCAGACTGATATTCGCTCCAGAGAAATCGCAACGCCGTGAATGGATCAGCGGGAGCGTCAGCTTCTCGCCGGCAGTCACTTCCCAGACCTTGCCTGCTGTCGACGCGATGGTGATCGGAGCAAACTCGGAGCCGCTAACGGAAACGGGAACGTCAGCCAACAGTCGCGGTCTGGGAATTTCGCTCCACGCGTTCGGAACCGGCCAGGACATCGACGCCAGGCGGCAGGGACGAGTGACTTCCTTTCCGTCAATCGTCGCTTTGCCAATGAATGACGCACTGGTCAGTCCTCGTGGTGCATTCTGGTCGGCGGTGATCAGCATGATCCCTCGTGTCTTGCCGGCTGAAATCTTAAGACCGACCGCCGTGACTCCGTCTGGCAGGTCATCCATTTCCAGTGCAATCTCGCCATTAAAACCGTCTCGACGAACCACCACCACTTCAAGTGGAATCGTCGCTCCGCCACGAAGAGCGATCGGTTTCGAAAGGGCGTTTCGGTCGCCGTTTCGCAGGTTCATGTGCAGAGCCCAGCCGACGAGCGCGAAGTCAGGTTGCGCTTTCCGAACGATCAGCCGGTAAATGTTTCGAGGATCTTTTCGCGTCCCGCCGAACAGGTCTCGCAGTTGCAGGCGATGAACCCCGTCCTCTTTGATCTCAACTTTGCCGATAATATCCGGTGACCCGGCGTTGTACGGAGGACCGTCATACGAATAACCGTTGCTCGATACTTTGACAGGGCTGGAGATGTCGCTGAGTTCAACCAGATCGGTACGTTTCTCCGTATCACCAGTTTCAGTGACATGCTGCACAACGATCGATGGATCGGTCGGGAGACCGTAACGTTCAGAAGCGACCTCGACCCACCAGACTTCGCCCTTCTTTGCGGTGAATTCAAAAGTATCGACATCCGCTGCCGGGAAGAAGTTGCCAGCAATATCACATGGGAGCGTGATCTTTTGTGCCTGAGCGTGCTCGTTGTTTGGTTCGGACTCATCCGCCGGCGCGGTTGCTGCAAGCCCGGTCGGCGGCCATGAGAATGAGCTGACCGTCTCAGTCGAAGGCAGTCTCGGGACGGCTTCGCCTATCTTCGCTTCTTTGATGGACAACCGGTAGAAGTGATAAGGCCCGCCACTGAATGTGAGGTCATGAAGTTTGATCACATACTTACCTGATTCGGGAACGGTGAAGTCCAACGATCCACCTCGCCTTTCAACGACCAGGTCGGCTCCTTGAGCATCCGCGATAATTACAACCGGTTTCAGTTTTGAATCGATGCCGGTCGCAGCGCAGTCAACGACGATTCTTTGGTCCCTGGCCGCTTCGAATGAGTAGTAGCTTACCGCCTGCTTCGTCATGACGGCGTTACAGATCGAGTTGAGCGGTACGGCGGCGGCTGTTTCCAAAGTCGAATTCGCTGCAGTTTGCGTGATCTCAGTTTGCGTACCAACATTGAACACGCGAGACGATGAAACACCGAGTCGGGTCATGATACGTGCTTCGTGGATCCCCACCGGGCAGTCTTTGGCAATCTGAACGACGAAGCGATTCGCCATTGGCTTGCCTGAGTCGTCCACTTTCGGTGCGGCTGTAATACCGGGATGCGAGAAACTCAGTTGCTCAGCATTCTCGAAATTGGCTCCGGAAATCGTGATCTCGACGCTCGTCCCAATCTGTCCGCCCATCGGCATTGTCGTCAGCAGCCGCGGTGCTGGCAGGCAAACGGCCTGTGCCCGGGAAGTTGTCGTCATCAGCAGCACGATAGTCAGTGCCATGCCAGCGATGATTGCCAGCATGCTGACTCGAGGAATCTGAAATCGTCTGTGTAAAACGAAGAGGATGCCTGATCGCAAAGTTAGATTCATGATGGTCTTCATGCCGGGCCTCAATGATTAAACAGAAATTCTTTCGAATTCATTAACGCCCAGATCAGGTCCTGAAAGTTTCCACGAGCGGCAGTGCTCCTGGCAATCGGCTTACCCGCGGCGTCAGTCAATGGTTCATTCAGATAGGCAATTGCTGTGGCCATCTCGTCGGGCCGAGGCTTTCGCGTAAACGCGGCAAGGTACAGCTCAGCCACCTTTTCTTCGTCAGGCGTTTCTTCCTTAGCAAGCCGTGCAGCGCGACCACTGGCATAGGCCAGCTTCGACTTAATCTCTGACGAGTTAATCAGGTGAAGACTTTGGGCGAGACTCGATGACTGAACCCGCTCGCACTCGCAGACGCTGAGACTGTTTGGGCGACCGAAGACCTGCAGAAGCGGCGACGCCCGGTTGTAGCTGTTGTCAGGCAGCGCGACCGCGCGAGTACCTGGCGGTAGATTAGCAAAGGTTGTTTTTGCACCGGTCAGGAAGTCAATCGAATCGAGCAGGACTTCCGCCTGCATCCGCTTCGGATAATAGCGTGAGTAATTCTGACGATCGACCAGGTTGTAGTTGTTCGGTTTCGAGCTGAGCTGGTAAGCGCTCGAACGAGTGATCTCTCGAATCAGACTCTTCAGATCAAAGCCGCTGCGGATGAAATGTTCTTCCAACGCGGCGAGTAGTTCCGGGTTGGTCGGAGGGTTCGTGTCGCGGATGTCGTCTTCAGGTTCGATCAATCCTCGTGTGAAGAAGTGCTTCCAATAGCGGTTGACGAGTGCCTTCGCAAAGAACGGATTTTCTTTTGAACTCATCCAGTCTGCGAGTCGAAGTCGAGGGTCGGCGTCCGGCGAAATCTCACCAACATCATCTCCGAAGGCAGCCGGTTTCAACGCTTCGCCCGTCTTGACGTTCTTTGCGGTGGCAGTCCCTCGTTTGTGGAAGATCAGATCCTCGCCACGAGTTCCCGTCGGCTTGCGCCCAACCTGAGTGAAGAAAGCCGCAAAGCTGTAATAATCGTCCTGGCTCCAGCGTTCGAACGGATGATGATGGCACTGGGCACACTGCATCCTCACCCCGAGAAAAAGCTGTGCAACATCCTCGAGCTGTTGCTTCGGCTCCTTGACCCGCTTGTACCAGGCAACCGGCGGATTGCCGATAACAGTCCCGGTTGCGGCCAGAAGTTCACGGACGATCTGGTCGTACGGAACGTTGGCCAGCAGGCTATCACGAATCCATGCGTGGAAGGCGAAGTTGGAGGTGATGTCGCTCGCATCGTCACGCCGATTCTTCAACAACGGCGTCCATTTGCCAGCAAAGAAATCGGCATAATCAGGACTCCGCAGCAGCCTGTCGATAACCTGCTCCCGTTTGTTAGCGGCGGTGTTCTCTATGAACGCCGTCGTTTCACTTTCCTTCGGAAGCCTTCCGGCGATGTCGAGCGTCACTCGCCTCAGGAATATCGCATCGTCACAAACTTCCGACGGTGGAATTCCGATCGCTTTCAGATTCGCAAAGAGGTGCTTATCGACGAAGTTTTTTTCAACAGGCAGTTTTTCAACCGGCGATCCCAAAGGAACAGCCGCTGTGAAGACAGCCACCTGCCCCTGGTAACGCACCATGACTGCGACTTTGCCTGGAATGTCCTGAACTTTTACCAGACCACGTTCGGTTACATGCGCCATCGCTTCCGAGTTGGATTCATACAGCGCCAACTCTGTGACGTCGCGCACACTTCCGTCTGAATATTTTGCGACGGCTTTGACCTGTTGCTCACCCGCCATTTTGACGAGCCCACGGTCAGGTTGAACTTCGACTGAGACAAGTTGCGGCTCAGAACCCGTCCCGAACGACGTGCCTTGCTCAATCCAGCGGCGAATCGTTGTATAGCCGGCGGAATCTTTAGTCAGACGAATTCCGCCACCATGCGGAGTCTGCCCGGACGCTTTTCGCAGAATCAGACTGCGGTCAGGAACGGCAGGAAAGAGTCTTCGACCATGTCCATCTTTGACGAGACTCTCGTAATCTTCTATCGGTTCGAAACCCAGCAGAGAAAGTTGAAATCCTTTTTGCCCGCCGCCAGCCTTAGCGTGGCACACGCCAACATTGCACCCGGCCTTCGTCAGCACGGGCATAACATCATTCACAAAGCTGACCGGCTTTGCGATTTCACCGCACACGCCGGCAGATTCAAATAACAGAACGACGACTAATGCGCAGAGCCGTACTGCAGATACTTGAAGAAGACTGAAACAGCGACAATGATCGGCCATGTCGTTTCCGATTGAGGCCAGAAGGAAGGACTGACGAAACTGGTCGTCACTATTGGGGATGGCGAAACTGGAGGGGAAGCGTGTTGATCCGACCTCAATCAGCCGAATAAAGATTCGAATATCGTACCGCCAAGAATTTCGGCTGTCGACGTTCAGGTACGCGTCAACCGGCAAAAAACTTCATGGTGCGACTGGGCACGGTAGCGAACGGGGCCATGCCAGCCTCATCTGAATCTTCACAAGAGACGGTCATCAAGGACAGGAATCGCTCCTAATCCCAGCCCTTCTATACGCTCGTTTTATGGGCTTCCATCCACGGGATTAGTTAGCAACAACAAGCTCGAGCTCCGCTATGCACGTCAGTCTGTTTGTCCAGCAATCTGAAATTGACGCACTTCGAATTCTTCTAACTCATCTCCTTCGGTGCAGAGATATGAGCGATCACAAGCTACGTCCAGGAATATTTGCGATGAATCCGGCAACGGCCAATTGATGTGCAACTTGTCAACCTTTATCGCTGTGCCAATGCCGATTACCTGCCGATATGGATTCGCACCGAAACTGCTTCCTGAACTGACCGTGTGGTACACCGACCGATGTTGACCATTGGTCTCGGTTATGTCGAGCCGGACTCGAGCACCGATTGCATTTCGGTTTGATTCTCTACCTTCCAACTCAAGTCGAATGTAATGATTGC
>CALGTK010000210.1 GCA_937904325.1 uncultured Planctomyces sp. | reverse complement strand
CATTCTCGAACCTGATCTTCGGTCGAATGTTGCAGTTTCGTAGAGAACCGGGAATAAATTGTCCCGATCTGATACGCGTGGGCTATCGCCCAAGCGATTCGCACTTCAAGGGTTGACGCAGGATCAAAACCACTCACATCAAGATGGTGAGCGGCAGCCATTTCGGTCCACCATCCATTTGCGTTGCGAATGAGTTTTTCGTTGGCAGCACCGATGCTCGGTATGTTAGAGTTCACGACTGAACCTCCTTGGAGAAAGATCCACCGGAACCGGCCGAACATTGTGTTCGGACCGTCGAGGATCGTTGATGGGTTCAAATTACGGACGAGCGTTCCGCTATGGTTCGGCTGACCAGAATTCGGGACGATGCACAACCTTTCTCCGAACAGCGCATAGAAAACGCTCCGTCAATAACGGAGCGTTAACGATCCCGATGGCATCGAATGGGGTGTGAGCCGGTCAGGCTTCGGTTTTATTCAGCAGTTTTGCAGGGGTTCCCTACGCCGTTGGCGTGGTGTTTGAAGATGTCTTTCGTTCTTGGCTTCCAGCATCGCTGGTGCGGGTCGTGGACCAGAGGTTGCTCGGAACGATCACACGGAGGTCCAGGATCGGCTGGCCGTCTTCGATGTTCCACTTTATGCCCGCTCGCTTGAAACGCTGAGTGACACGATCTTTCAGCCCTTTTTTGTGACACCACTCCCGATCGGCGTCCGCAGCTGGCGGTATCTTGAGTAGTCCATCCATCCCGCGTGGCGACGCAGATAGCCGTAGGCTTTGTCGCAATCAGACTCTTCGCCCACCAGGCCACGGCGAGACTTCTGGGCTCCTGCGCTCCGCAGCACGCGGTGCGCAACACAACAGGGGACAGCTGGAGCAACAACTGCGTTGTGGGACTTCACACAGTCTTGTCAGGCAAAGCTGAGCACGCGTAGCATCCTGCATGACGGCGACTCTTCCGTGAGCTGAGTCGAGTGGAATCTCTCAGCATTACGGAAGAACGCCGTTTTCACCAAAACCAGATCCACAAAGGTCACCGCGTCTTGCGGGGCACTGATCGGCAGCGTCTCCGACCTTTTGCGGGACGCGTCAGACCGCACCCAACGAATGAAAGCCTGCCGATAGCTAGCCGGTGACCTTCATAGAATGATGACACAAGAACGGCATTAATTTAGGTCATGGCGTCCATTCGCGAATATCGCCGCCTACATGATGCTCAAACAAGCGGATTTCTGATGCCTCGATCATCAATTGCTGCGTGCCTGTTCCTACGACTTTGATGGCGTCGGCAAGCTCGATCGGAAAGCCGTTTAAGTTGGTGAGTTCCGACTTAGTCTTAGAAACATAGTCGACGCTTTTTCGCTCTCCGAACACTGTGCTGTCGATTGGAAGACCCGTTTTCGCGTGTTTTGCCAACTCCCACATGAACGACCATTTAGCTTCATGTGACCAGTCAATCTTGATCGGCTCTTTTTTCCAATAAACCTCGCGTGTCAAGGAATTTAGCACCAGCTCATTGTGCAAGATCGCATCTTGGTAGGCGGCATCGGCATCCAGTAACTCGCCGGTCTCCAACAACAACCATTCGCGATACTGCGGTGTCAATAAGTTGAATCGAAACGCGATCTCAATCACGGCGCGGACTTCAGTGCAGCCATGCAACCGCGTCCACATTGCGACCACGCCGCCATTGGCATACGCGTTGTCGAGATCGCCGCCAAGACGCTTCTTCTCCTCTTCGGAAAAGACCTCACTCCAAAGTTTAATAGCTATCGTCGGGTTGCGAATCCGCAGAGCAGCTTCTTCAAACTTCTCGAGAGCAGCGTCAGACGGTGCTTTTGGCTGGTTCATTAGCTCACTCATCGCATTACCTTCCTGCGTTTACCTGCAGTGCTGCCTCACCGCGAGTACCGATCGAAGTACGCATTTCAGTCAATCATTGTACAAATCGAAAAGAGATCCTGCATCCGGTTATGCGGGTTGGAAAATTACTACTGTGTAGTTCTTGGAATTCCGGTCAGCGGAGCGCCAGCGGAATGGCGGTATGGACACTGTCGGGCACGTCATCGCTCGCATCACGTTCATTCCGCGAAATCCCGTGCCAACTACTTCCCCACTATTGTGCTCCGCCGACGCCGCCGAGCGTCTCGGGATCGCTGTGTTGACGTTGTACGACTGGCTTGGTCAGTCCGACGAGGGAGAATTTCAGATTCGCGGAGAACAAGTGACGATTGAGTACTTCCAGGGCGGAAGGCGGGGGCAAGGCAGGATCAAGATATTCGAAAAGGAAGTTGATCGTTTACTCAATCTGATGCGAGTGCATCCAAGCTCGAAACGAACTCGCCAACCCCCCAAACCAAAAAGAACCCTGCAGCACATCACAGCATCGCTCGGTCGCCCTGACGACTGACGGCCTGAAGCGACCACCAATCCTTGGCGGCATGGTCCACGGACGGCAATCCAACGACCACAAAAAGCCCGGTTCAGTCAAACTGAGCCGGGCTTCTTCCGGGCAGGTAAAGCCTTCGACAAGAGCTAAATCCAAGCTCGTTTGCCATAGCATCATCACTACATATGCCGCATTTCAATCGGCAGTTTAGCAATCCACGACAGGGCGCGCGAACCTGAAGGCTAGCCGGAATCCATCATGGATATGCTGCAAAACTTCTCGCAACTTAGCTCGCTGTTTGCTTCTTCGTCTTTCCGAGTGCGGCCCACAGTGGATCGTTGTAGTCATCCGCCCACTGAGCGTAGTGATCCCAGCAAACTTTGGGTGTGTTCCCCATCAAACCAGCCAAAACTTCGATCGAAACCGGGTGCCCGGTGTAGTAACCCGACAAGGTTCGCTTCGCGAACGTGTGCCGACACGTATACGTCACTCGATCGTCGGGCAATTTCAGTTTCTTCTTGAGTTCACAGAAGTGCTGGACGCCATTGCAGCGTTTCCATTGCCGTCCATGCGTCGTTCGGACCAGCGGAATGCCTGATCCCGTAGGCGCGGTCAGCATCAAACGCCGAGTGATGGTTTCCATCTCGTCGCAAAGCATAATCCGACGGTCCTTGCCGGTCTTTTTTGCCGCCTTGTGACCGTGCTTGCCGTCATCCGTCCGCGCTTTGAGCAAGTAGAACATACCCTGTGGTGTTTCCTCGACGTGATCCGCGGTCACAATCGCCATTTCAGCGTACGGACGGGCTCCCGTCAGCATGCAACACTTCAAAAACAAAGCATGAGCCTCATTCGTGGCCTCATAGATTTGCTGTTCTTCTTCCGGACTGAAGCAAGTCACCCGCGCCGTGGCAGTGGGCTTCTGGTAGTTGGCCACTGGGTTCGTCGCGAGGTCATCGAACTTGCAGCAGAAGTTGAACGCCGCCTTGATGCAAGCGATGACGTTCCGCTGCGTGTTGTTGTTCCACGTTTTGTGCTTTTGAAGCCATGTCCGCAGATGCTTCTTCTTCAGTTCATGAACTGAAAGCGCCCCACAGTACTCGCAGAACTTGTTCAGCCACGATTTTGCCAGCACGAACCACTCTGGTGAGGCTGTATTCGTCAAGTCCGCGAGATAGATTTCACAGACCTGAGCAACCGTCCAATCGCTCGACGAAGTGCCTGTGACTGGAGCTAACTCATCGGACAGTTTGATTCGCGCCATAGCCAATTGGGCCGCATCCTTGTTGTCTTTCCCACGAATGCGTTCGCCATCCTCGTCGAACAGAGCCTGCCGTTTCCTGGTGCCCGGCGGAGTGAAGTACCAGCAGTCCGTTTGCTTCCAATGCCACGCAGACCCATGCTGCTGGCGACGTGATTTTCGATTCCTTGCCATTTGAAATTGGCCTTTCGGGTTCTCCCGGTTGCCGCCAGGAATTGACGAGTGAAATGAGAGAGACGACACTGTGGTTGGGGACCGAGTTCGGTTCCTTGCCGCCAAGGGATCGACATACGGTTTGCCGACCGTGGTCCCTTGGTTTTTTTATGCGCAGCATCCATCTGCGGTGGACCACGATGACGCTGGCGACACTGCTGACTCAAAGTCCAAGCAGCATCCACCCTCGAAAGAAGAGGATTCAACATGTTCAAGTTCCTTGCCAGGACGCTGGCCGATGGCCAGGGAATGTTCGGTTGCCGCCGAACATTCCTGCGTCATTTGCTACACAGAATAACTACACTCACCATTTCGACGGTTGCAGTCCTCTTCGCACAAACCATTTATACAAAGCAACTTAAGGCAGAGTCAACCGGCCGCCCAAACATCGTCATCATCATGGCCGACGATATGGGCTACTCCGATATCGGCTGCTATGGGAGCGAGATTCAAA